>JBARAE010000498.1:0-4509 GCA_049791715.1 Micromonospora sp. | reverse complement strand
CCCTCGACCTACTCGCCGAGCTCGGCGTCGCGCAGCACGCCGCCGCGGCCCCCGCCACCCTCCCGTACGCGGTCCGCAAGCGGGTCGCCCTCGCCCGGGCCCTGATCGCCCGGCCCCGGCTGCTCCTGCTCGACGAGCCGGCCGGTGGGCTGAGCGCCGAGGACATCGCCGAGCTGGCCGACCTCATCCGGGCCCTGCCCGACCGCGTCGACGGGGCCTGCTCGATCATGCTCGTCGAGCACCACATGGACCTGGTCATGTCCGTCTGCCACGAGATCGTGGTGCTCGACTTCGGAAAGGTCATCGCCGCGGGCACCCCCGAGCAGGTGCGGGACGACCCGCTGGTGACCGAGGCCTACCTCGGCGCGGAGGTGCCGGCGACGACGGGGCCGGGGGCCGGCTCGTGACCGCCATCCTCCAGGTGGAGCAGCTCAGCTCCGGCTACGGCCCGGTGCCGGTGCTGCGCGACGTCAGCCTCGACGTGCCGACCGGGACCATCACCGCCGTCCTGGGTGCCAACGGCGCCGGGAAGACCACCCTGCTGCGTACCCTCTCCGGTCTGCTCCGTCCCACCGCCGGGCGGGTCGTCTTCGACGGCGCGGACCTGCGCGGCGTCCGGGTCGAACGCCTTGTGCGGCGCGGCCTGGCGCACGTACCCGAGGGCCGCGGCGTGGTCGCCGAACTGACGGTGGACGAGAACCTGCGCCTCGGCGGGCTCTGGCGCCGCGACCGCGCCGACGCCCATCGGGCGCAGGACGAGGTCTACCAGCTCTTCGAGCCGCTGGCCCGGCGCCGCCGGCACGCCGGGCACCAGCTCTCCGGCGGGGAACGGCAGATGCTCGCGCTCGGACGGGCCCTGATCGCCCGCCCGAAGCTGCTGCTGCTCGACGAGCCGTCCCTCGGTCTCGCGCCCCGGGTCACCGGCCAGATCATGGCGCTGCTGCGGCAGCTCTGCGACCGTAGCGGCCTCACGGTGCTGCTCGTGGAGCAGAACGTCCGCAGTGCCCTCTCGGTCGCCGACCAGGGCGTGGTCATGTCCCTGGGCCGGGTGGCCATGGCCACCCCGGCCGCGCAGTTGCGCGACGACGAGCAGCTCCGCCACGCCTATCTCGGGTTCTGACGCCACCACCAGGAAGGATTCCGCCGTTGGACCGGTTCCTCTTCCTCACCTTCGACGGACTCTCCACCGGTGCCGTCTACGCCGCCTTCGCCCTGGCCCTGGTGCTCATCTGGCGAGCCGCCCGGCTGGTCAACTTCGCGCAGGGTGCGATGGCGGTCGCCACGGCATACGTCGGCTACGCCGTCGTCACCGCCACCGGCTCGTACTGGCTCGGGCTCGGGGCGGCCCTCCTGGCCGGACTGGCCCTCGGCGCGCTCGTCGAGCGGGTCCTCATGCGCTTCGTCGGGCACGCCAACCCGCTCAACGACGTGATCGTCGCGCTCGGCCTGGTGCTGCTCATCCAGGCGGTGCTCGGCATCGTCTTCGGCAACGAGTACCGGCCGGCGGGGGTGCCCTTCGACACCGACGCGCTCACCGTCGGCGGGGTGGCCGCCATGTCCCCGTACGACCTGTGGGTCCTCGGCGCGGTCCTGGTGGTCGTGGTGCTGCTCGCGCTGCTCTTCACCCGTACGTCGATCGGGCTGCGGATGCGGGCGTCCGCCTTCGCGCCCGAGGTGTCCCGGCTGCTCGGCGTCAACGTCGGTCGCATGCTGACGGTCGGCTGGGCGCTGGCCGCCGCCGTCGGCGCCCTCGCCGGCATGCTGGTCATCCCCACCGGGCTGGGCCTGCATCCACACGCGATGGACCTGGTCTTCGTCGTCGCGTTCACGGCGGCCGTGGTCGGCGGCCTGGACAGCCCGGCCGGTGCGGTGGTCGGCGGCCTGCTGGTCGGGCTCATCCTGTCGTACGTCACCGGCTACCTCGGCCCGGACACGACACCGCTGGCCATCCTCGTCCTGCTGCTGTCGGTCCTCCTGGTCCGGCCCGGCGGGCTCTTCTCGAGCGTGAAGGCGAGGCACGTGTGACCGCCACCCAGCCCTCCGATTTGTCCCCGGTGGACGGTCCGGCCGCCGCGCCCTCCCCGCTGCGCCGGCTGCTGCCCGGCGTGCCGGGCACCGTCCGACCGGGCGGATCGACGCTGCTGCGCCACCTCGTCCTGGCCGTCCTCGCCGGCACCGTCGTCGTGCTCGTCACCAACCAGCTGGAGCCGTACCAGAACCTCCGCGTCGCCCGGGTCTGCGCGTTCCTCTGCGTCACCGCCGGCTACACCGTGCTGGTCGGCCTCAACGGTCAGCTCTCCCTCGGGCACGGGGCGCTGATGGCGACCGGCGCGTACACGGTCGCCCTGGTCCAGCAGGGCCTCGACGAGCGGGCCGTGCAGGGCCGCTGGATCCTGCCGCTGTCCCTGCTGCTCGCGGTCGTGGTGACCGCGCTGGCCGGGCTCGTCATCGGGTTGGCCGCCGCCCGACTGCGCGGGCCGTACCTCGCCGGCGTCACCCTCGCCGTCGCCACGCTGGTGCCGGCGATCACCACGATCTTCACCGAGGTGTTCAACGGCGAGCAGGGGCTGCGCTTCCCCGTGGAGGCACCGCCGGCGTTCCTCGGCGCGTACTTCCAGCCGGAGCGCTGGCTGGCCTGGATCGCGCTGGTCGCGGCGCTGCTGACCCTGGTGCTCATGGCGAACCTGGTCCGCAGCCGGTTCGGCCGGTCGCTGCGCGCGGTCCGCGACGACGAGGTGGCCGCCCGGCTCGCCGGCATCCACCTGGCCCGCACCCAGGTGCTCGCCTTCGTGGTCAGCGCCGCCTGCGCCGGGCTCGGCGGCGGCGTCTACGCGGTGCTCACCGCCACCGTCGCCCCGGGCAAGTTCAGCCTCGACCTGTCCCTGTTCCTGCTGATGGCCATCGTCATCGGCGGCCTCGGCAGCCTCGCCGGCGCCGTCTGGGGGGCGATCCTCCTGGTGGCGTTGCAGGACCTGCCGGGCCTCATCACCGAGAACGTGGCGCTGCCACCGGGCCTGGCCCAGCGGCTGGAGGGCAACCTCGCCCTCGCCGTGTTCGGCCTGATCCTCATCGTCGTCATGCTCGTGGCCCCCGGCGGCCTCCAGGGTCTCGCCCGGAGGCTGGGCGCGCGGCTGCGGCCGCGTCGCCGGGCCCCGAACCGCTGACGCATCCCGTTCCCGCCCCACCACCCGCCCCACCGTCGCACCGGACAGGAGAACCATGCATCCCATCGCACGCCGCGGTCTCGCGGCTGCTGCCGGCCTCGCGCTGCTGATCGGCGCGGCGGCCTGCGCCAACGATGAGCAGAAGGCGGCCGAGAACGTCCCCGGCGTCACCGACACCGAGGTCGTCATCGGCACCCACCAGCCCCTCACCGGCCCCGCCGCGCCCGGCTACTCGCGGATCTCCGCCGCCGTCAAGGCCTACTTCGAGCACGTCAACAGCAAGGGCGGGGTGAACGGCCGCAAGATCGTCTACAAGGTGATGGACGACGGCTACAACCCGGCCAACACCGACAACGTGGTCCGCAAGCTCGTCCTCGACGACAAGGTCTTCGCGCTCCTCGGCGGTCTCGGCACTCCCACCCACACCAACGTGCTCGAGTTCATCAAGGCCCAGAAGGTGCCGGACCTCTTCGTCGCCTCCGGTAGCCGGAACTGGAACCAGCCCGACACCTACCCGACCACCTTCGGCTGGCAGCCCGACTACACGGTGGAGGGCAAGATCCTCGCGACCTTCGTGAAGAAGGAGTTCGCGGGGAAGAAGGTCTGCCACTTCGGGCAGAACGACGACTTCGGCCGGGATTCCCTCGCCGGGGTGGAGAAGGTCCTCGGGCCGGTGGCGGCGAAGCAGACGTACACCACCACGAACCAGCAGGTGGGCCCGGCGATCGGCGCGCTCAAGGCGGCCGGCTGCGAGGTGATCGTCTCGGCGAGCATCCCGGGGTTCACCGCGCTGGCGATGGGGCAGGCCGCCGCCCAGGGCTTCAAGGCCCAGTGGATCGTGTCCAACGTGGGCGCCGACTACACCACGCTGTCGAAGCAGCTCGGCGACAAGAAGGTCATCCTCGAGGGCATGATCGCCGACAACTACCTGCCGTCGGCGCAGGACGACCCGTGGATCCAGGCGTTCGGGAAGGTCCACCAGCAGTACAACGCCACCAACCCGTTGGACGGCAACGCGGTCTACGGCTACTCGATGGCGTACACCTTCGTGCAGGTGCTCCAGGCGGCCGGCAAGGACCTCACCCGCGAGAAGCTGGTCGACGCGGTGGAGAAGGGCGGCTTCAAGGGCCCCGGCCTGACGCCGTTCCGGTACAGCGGTGACGTCCACGCGGGCTACAGCGGCGTCCGGCTGAACAAGGTGCAGAACGGGGCGCAGACGTACTTCGGTCCGACCTACGTCACCGATGACGGCGACGGCGAGGTGAAGGAGTACAGCGAACCGCCGACCGCTCCGCCGGCGGACGCGATCCCGACGACCTGATCCGGGAACGGGCCGCCACTGCGC
>JBARAE010000497.1:0-2840 GCA_049791715.1 Micromonospora sp. | reverse complement strand
GGCACAGGGGGTCGCGTCGGGGTACGCCCCGGCGCGGCTCCCGCCGGTCCTGTTCTTCCTCCATCACGGCGGCGCAGCGCCGACAGGCCGGATGGATTGTCAGGACTTGTCGAGGTCGGCCTAGCGGTGAATCACAGCGAGCTCGCGGGTCGGTGCGGCGAGGGCCGAGGCTCGATGCCGAGGCGTCCAACCTTCCGGGGGTACCGGCTCCAAACGGCGGACGTCCTCTTCGAGCAGGTCGGCTGACCTCTTGAAGGACAGCGCGACGACCAGGCCCACGAGATGAGCGACGAGCGCGATCGTCAGCAGCACGGTGGATGCGACATCCATACCTCAGCCACCCCGGCAGATGTCACGCAGGCGCTCGGCAGAGGCCGGGTAGTCCCGCAATCGAGTAGCAACAGCTGCACGGACCGCCCCGAGAACGACGGTCGGTCGGTCGCCCCACCGTCCCTCCTGGACGATTCGGGAGATCAGTGCCAGCCGCGCGCGACAGTCGAACAGCTCGCGCCGGGTGGCGAAACAGCGACCTCTCCAGGCCACCCACTCGCTCCCTGAGCCAGGCCAACTCGGTGCGTTCATCCATTACGGCCGCCCTCCGTCGCATGGTCGGGATGGCAGAACCCGGCAGGGATATCTCCACCGGACGGCTGCCACATCGCTACTCTGCGCCACACCCTGTTGTGTTGTCAATCGTCAAGTAGCAATAGTCAAGAGCCTTGTCGTCCTACGTTCTCCGCGTGACGCGACTGCGCCTTTACGGGCCCGGGGAGCTGGCCGCTCTCTTCGGTGTGTCGCGCCAACGCGTCCTTCAGATCACCCGGCGCCCAGGCTTCCCCGAGCCGGTGGCGCGTCTCATCGGTACGACCATCTGGGACGCCGACGAAGTCGACGAATGGGCAAAGCACAACCGCCCACCTCGGCCAACGGACGGCGACGAGCAAGCCTGAGCGTCCTCCCATGGGCGGCGCACTCCCCGCCGATTCAGGGCACCACGAGGTGTCCCGCTCAAGACCGGTTGGATAAAGCCGCAAGCCCTTGAAGCACTATGTCGAGGCCGCCGCCGAACTCCTCATCCGGTCCCACCCGCCGCGCGGCCTGGGCCGTCTCGGCCATGAGCGGGAACTCCGTCCGAGGTAGTTGCGCCATGGTCACCGTGCCGGTGCCGGAGAGCGGCCCGAGGTGTTCCAGTTGGATCGCGCCGATCACGTAGCTGAGCAGGCCCCGCAGCGCGATGACCCGGCGCGTGCCGTCGAAGCCGGCCTCGGTCAGCACGCCGAGCACCGCCTCGGACCAGCGCAGCACGCCGGGCGAACGGTGTCGGTGGGCGGGAAACAGCGGCACGACGGCGGGGTGCGCCCCGATGGCGGCGCGGACCCGCTCGACCAGCACGCGGAGCCGCTCGGGCCAGGGCAGGCCGGCCGGTGGGGTGCTGTCCACCCCACTGAGCGGCCGGGAGGGTCCGCCGGCAGCGGTTCCGCACGGCGGACGGTTCGGCCTGCCGGCCGACTTACTGATCGCGCCCGACGGACGCGTCGTCGCCGCGAAGTACGGCGAGCACGTCTACGACCAGTGGTCCGTCGACGAACTCCTGTCGCTGGTGGCCGAGGCGGCGCGGTCCGCGGCCCCGCGGGGCCGGCGCACCCCCGCTGGCGGCTGACGGCGGCCGAACGTATGCCTGCTGAGCGATATACCTGAGAGGCACAAATATGACTCTCCGGTATATCGCTCAACCGGTCACCGCCCGGCGCCGCTCCACCTCCGACAGCGAGAACATCTCCAGCGCCTGCGCGACCGCGAGAGTCGGCAGGCAGGCGTACAGGGGCATGGCCGGGCGCTGGTTGACCATCTGGCGTGCGGTGTGCCGCAGCAACGTCAGGTCCTCGCCGGGCGCCGGTTCGCCGAGCCACCACGGACCTCCCCGCCTCCGGTCCAGGATCCCTTCGTACCCATCGACGGGAGCCGGTCAAACGGCGTTCAGGGACGGCCGGGCGGCGCCCAGCCGAAGCGCGGCGGGCGGCGCTCGTTGGCCGCCGCCACCCCCTCCCGGGCCTCGCCGCTGTCCCGCACCTGCCCGTGCCACCAGGCGATCCGCGCCTCGTCGGCGCGGTCGTCGATGATCTCCTTCGCCGCCGCGACGGTCAGCCGGGAGCGTTGCGCGATGGCGGAGGTGATCGCCTCCACCCGGGCGGTCACCGCGTCGGCCGGCAGCACCTCGTCGACCAGGCCGACCCGCAGCGCCCGCTCGGCGTCGATCAGCTCACTGGTGAAGAGGAGGTGCTTCGCGGCGGACGGCCCGATCAGCCGGGCAAGTCGCCGGGTGGTCGGGGCGGGGTAGACGAGTCCGAGCCGCGCCGGTGGTACGCCGAACCGGGCGTCCAGGGCGGCAATCCGCAGGTCGCAGGCGACCGCGAGCTGGCATCCCCCGCCGACGCACGCGCCCTGGATGGCGGCCACGGTGGGCTTGGCGAAAGCGGCCAGCCGTTCCTCCGCGGCCACCGCGATGCTCCCGTCTCCAGCCTCCAGCAGCTCGTCCAGGTCGCCGAGGTCCGCACCGGCGCAGAACGTGCCGTCCGCGCCGGTGAGCACCAGCGTGTGCACCGCCGGATCGGCCTCCAGCCCGTCGAGGAGCACCGGCAGCTGCCGCCACATCGCCGGAGTCATCGCGTTACGGCGACCGGGGTTCCGGATCACCACCGTGGCCACCGGCCCGGCCACCTCGACGGTCAGCTCCGCGTCCGACATGTTCTCCCCCTCAGAGCCGACGACCGACCGGGCCGACAACAGCCCGGCCGACCATAACGGCGGAGGCCCGGCGACCACCCGCGTGGGGTGGCCGC
>JBARAE010000496.1:0-1826 GCA_049791715.1 Micromonospora sp. | reverse complement strand
ACCCCGGCCGGGTCGGTCGCCCCGGCGCCGCGGGCCGCGCGCCGCCATCGCTCGATCAGCTCTCCCACCCGGTGCAGTCTGCCCGATCGCCACCGACCGGCGAGGATTCACCGGGTGTGACGCGGGTAGTCCCGGCCATGGCCGTGGCCCGGGACCGACTACCTCCGTTCCTGCGTCCGAAGAGCGGGGCAGTGGACGTCGATTCGGCGCGGATCGCCAAGGCGATGGAGGAACTACGAAATCGGGGGAAGTCCACCCTGCAGGACCGCCTGCACCGGGTCCGGTTGGCGTTGGGCCTGGCCTTCCAGGCGGGCCTAGCCGCCGCGCTCGCCTGGGAAATCTCGCACCAGGTCCTGGGCAACCCGCAGCCGGTCTTCGCGCCGATCTCGGCGGTCGGCACCCTGGCCGCGTCGGTCGGCCAGCGGCTGCGCCGGACCGTCGAGCTGATCATCGGCGTGGGGGTCGGGGTGGGCCTCGGTGACCTCCTGATCTACCTGCTCGGCACGGGAGGCTGGCAGCTGGGGCTGGTCGTGACGTCGGCGATCCTGCTCACCATCTTCTTCGGCGGAAGCGTGGCGATCGTGATTCAGGCGGCCGCCACCGCGGTGCTGATCGTCACGCTCAGCCCGATGACCCAGAACCTGGAGATACCGCGCTTCGTGGACGCACTGGTCGGCGGCGGCATCGCGCTGGTGGTCACCGCGATCCTGCTGCCGCTGAACCCGCTCCGGGTGATCAACCGGGCCGCCCGCCCGGCGCTGGACCTGCTCGCCGGGCAACTGGACGTCACCGCCGAGGCGCTGCGCAAGCGGGACCGCAACACGGCGCAGCAGGCGCTGGAGCGGCTGCGGGAGAACAAGGATGAGCTGGCCACGTTCGGCGAGGCGATCGAGGGCGCCAAGGAGACCAGCAGACTTTCCCCGGCCCGCTGGCACCGTCGCGACGAGTTGACCCACTACGCCGAGGCGGCGGACCCGATCGACCGGGCGATGCGGAACAGCGGCACGCTGATCCGCCGCTCGGTCACCCTGATCGAGGACGAGGAGCCGATCCCCGAGCCGATGCCCGACGCGGTCGCGCACCTCGCCGAGTCGGTCCGCCTGCTCCGGCACGAGTTCGCGGTCGGCGCGGAGCCGGAGCAGGCCCGGGAGCGGTCCCTGCGCGCGGTCAGCGAGGCCGGGCGGGCGTACGTGGAAGGGGTGGGTTTCTCCGGCAGCGTGGTGATCGCCCAGGTACGGACCACCGCCAGCGACCTGATGGTGGCCTCCGGGATCGAACAGGACGAGGCGAACCGGCTGGTCCGGGAGTCGTTCGGCGACCAGGAGCAGCGGCCGAGCGGCCCCGCCGAGCAGCACGGGGCGCCGAAACCGCCGACCGCGCCCCCGCTCGGCTGACTCCCGCTCGCCTTCCGGTTCAGCCCAGCTCGGCGAGGGCGGCGAGCAGCCGGTCCACGTCGGCGGCGGTGCTGCCGAGGCCGATGCTGGCGCGCAGGGCGGTGGGCGGCAGGTCCCGCCCTCCGCTGCGCGCGGCCGCCTCGGTCAGCAACCGGCGGGCCAGCGGGTGGGCGCAGAAGAGGCCGTCGCGGACCGCGATCTGGTGTGTGGCGGCCAGGTGCGCGGCGACGTCGGCGGAATCCCGGCCGGCGACCACGAAGGAGACGATGCCCACCCGGGGCGCCTCGGGTGCGAACGTTCGCAGCTCCACCACGTGCGGCAGCGCGGCCAAGCCGTTCCGCAGCCGGGCCAGCAGCGCCTGCTCCCGGGCGTGCAACGCCTCCCGGTCGGCGTCGGCGAGCGCCGCGCAGACCGCGGCGAGGGCCACCGCGC
>JBARAE010000495.1:0-6029 GCA_049791715.1 Micromonospora sp. | reverse complement strand
GCCGTACAGGCGCACCGGGGTGGCTCGATGAAGCTGTGGCGGCGGGCGGCGGCCGACCGGGAGGTGGCCGCCGCCGCCGACGCGGCGCTCGACCGGGTCGGCCTCCACCACCGGGGTACGGCACTGGCCGGCACCCTCGCCCACGGCGAGAAGCGCAAGCTGGAGATCGCCCTGCTGCTCGCCGGGGAGCCCCGGGTGATGCTGCTGGACGAACCGATGGCCGGCGTCAGCGCCGAGGACGTGCCCGAACTGGTCAGCGTCATCAAGTCGCTGACCGGGGACAGCGGCCGGTCGGTGCTGATGGTGGAACACCACATGGACGTGATCCTGGAGCTGGCCGACCGGATCGCCGTGATGCACCACGGTGCCCTGCTGGCCTGCGACACCCCGGAGACGGTGATGGCCAACGCCACCGTCCAGGAGGCGTACCTGGGAGAAGCGCTATGAGTGAACCCGTCCTCGCGGTCGAGGACCTGTCGGTGCGGATCGCCGGGCTGCACATCCTCCAGGGGGTGTCCTTCACGGTCGCCCCCACCGGAGTGACCGTGCTGCTCGGCCGCAACGGGGTCGGCAAGACCACCACCCTGCGCGCCATCGTCGGCCTGACCCCGCGCAACGGCGAGGCCCGCGGCACCATCCGGATGGGCGCGCAGAGCCTGCTCGCCCGCCCCACCCACCGGCTGGTCCGCGGCGGCCTCGGCTACGTACCCGAGGACCGCTGCGTCTTCTCCGCGCTCACCGTCGCGGAGAACCTGCGGCTCGCCGAACGGCGGGGCACCACCCCGGAGTACGACAAGGTCTACGGCCTGTTCCCGGAGCTGGACCGGCGCGGCCGGCAACGGGCCGGCTCGCTCTCCGGCGGGCAGCAGCAGATGCTCGCGATCGGCCGGGTGCTGCTCAACGACAACCGGCTGCTGCTGGTGGACGAGCCGACCAAGGGGTTGGCGCCGAAGGTGGTGACCGAGGTGGCCGAGGTGCTGGAACGGGTGGCGGAGTCGGTGCCGGTGCTGCTCGTCGAGCAGAACCTGGCCGTGGTCCGCCGGCTGGCGAACGACGCGGTGGTGCTCTCCGCCGGCAAGGTGGCCTGGACCGGCAACGCCCAGGAACTGCTGCTGGAGACGGCGCTGACCAAGTCCCTGCTGGGCGTCGGGTCGGGAGAGGTACACGCGTGAACACGGTCATCCTGCTGACGCTGACCGGGCTCGGCCTGGCGGCGCTCTACTTCCTCGTCGCGTCCGGGCTCTCCCTGGTCTTCGGCCTGGCCGACGTGCTGAACTTCGCGCACGGACTCTTCCTCGGCGTCGGCGCGTACGCCACCTGGTGGGCCGCCGGCAACCTGCCCGGCGCGGGCTCCGACGGGTTCGGCTTCGTGGTCGCGGTCGCCTTCGGGGTGCTGGCCGGGGCGCTGTTCGCGGTGCTGGTCGAGCTGGTGCTGATCCGGCCGCTCTACTCCCGCACCATCGAGCAGGTGCTGGTGACCGTCGGCCTCTCGCTGGCCGGGGTGGCGCTGCTCCAGGCCACCTGGGGTGCGGACGCCCGGCCGTTCCCCCGTCCGGCGTGGACCCGCGAGGTGAGTTCGATCCTCGGCGCGAACGTGCCGAACGCCGGGCTGCTGCTGATCGTCGCCGCGGTGCTGGTGCTCGCCGCGCTGCTCGCCTTCCTCCGCTGGACCCGGTACGGCCTCATCATCCGGGCCGGTGTGGAGAACCGGGAGATGGTGACCGCGCTCGGCATCGACGTCCGCAAGGCGTTCACCCTGGTCTTCGCGATCGGCGGGGCGGCTGCCGCGCTGGCCGGCGCGCTCGGCGCGGCCTACTTCGGCAACGTCTCGCCGGGGCAGGGCGGCTCACTGCTGATCTTCGCGTTCATCGTGGTGGTGATCGGCGGGATGGGCTCGGTGGTCGGGTGCGCGTACGCGGCGGTCGCGGTGGGGCTGTTGCAACAGTTCGTCAACTACTACGGCACGTCCGGCCTGGGTGACCTCTGCGTCGTCGGGCTGCTCGCCGTGGTGCTGCTGCTGCGTCCGCAGGGCCTGGCCGGAAAGGTGGCAACGGCATGACCGAGGTCAAGAGTCCCGAGGTTCCGGCGCCGCCCGCCGCGGTGCCCGACGAACTGACCGCCGGGCACGCCCGCTGGCACGGTCTGCGGCCGTATCTGCCGCTCGTGGCGCTGGTGGTGGCGGCGATCCTGCCGTACTCGACGGTGAACCTGCCGGGGATCTTCGAGGGGCCGCTGAACTCGCCCGGCACCCTGCAACTGCTCGCCATCTGCCTCGTCTTCGGCGGCCTGGCGGCCGGCTACGACCTGCTCTTCGGGCGGACCGGGATGCTCTCCTTCGGGCACGCCCTGTACTTCGCCGCCGGCGTGTACGGCACGGACATCCTGGTCACCCGTGCCGGGCTGCCGCTCTGGCAGGCGGCGCTGCTCGCGATCACCGGCGGGACGATCCTCGCCGCGCTGCTCGGGGCGGTCGCCCTGCGTACCGTCGGGATCGCCTTCGCCATGGTGACGCTCGCCTTCGCCCAGGTCGGGGCGATCCTGGTGGCCCGCAACTTCGGCGGGCTGACCGGCGGCGAGGAGGGGCTGCCGCTGGACGTCTCCGGGCTGCCGGCCGCCCTGGTCGGGGTCGCCAACACGGCCAACCTCTACTGGCTGGCGCTGGCGTATCTGGCGCTGGTGGTGTTCGTGGTGCACCGGGTGAGCAGCTCGCCGACCGGCCGGGTGCTGGCCGGGCTGCGTGACGACGAGCGGCGGATCGGGGTGCTCGGGCTCGACCCGTACCGGTTCAAGCTGGTGGCGTTCACCCTGGCGGGTGGCCTGGCGACGGCCGGCGGGGTGGTCTACTGCCTGATCGTCGGCGGCGCGTCGCCACACATCACGTCGTCCGAGCTGACCCTGTCCCTGCTGGTCATGGTGGTGCTGGGTGGCCCCGGTACGCGGTGGGGTCCGGTGCTCGGCGGCATCCTCTACATGTACCTGGATCACCGGCTGACCGCGTTCGGCAGCTCGGAGGCGGTGAACAATCTGCCGGCCGTGCTCAGTCACCCGCTGTCCCAGCCGCTCTTCGTCCTGGGCACCGTGTTCATCCTGGCGGTGTACTTCTTCCCCGGCGGCCTGGCCAGCCTCAAATCCCGCCTCACCCCCCTGGTGACCGCCCTCCGCCGCCGCTGACCGTTCTCGTTGATCATGAGGTTGGCGGCCCGACACACCGAGGTCGAGCGGGCTAACCTCATGATCGACGGGAAGCGAGCGCACGGGAGGCGGCGCAATGGGGGAGCGGCTGGCGGTTGTCAGCGGGGGTGGGACCGGGATCGGGGCCGCCGTCGCGCGAGGGCTCGTGGGTGACGGGTACGACGTGCTGATCGTGGGGCGGCGGGCGGACGTGCTGCTCGCGGCCGCGGAGCGGATCGGGACCGAGTGCGGGCGGCCCGACGCCGTCAGCGCGGTGACCGCCGACCTGACCGATCCGGCGCAGCTCGCCGGGGTCGTCGAGGCGGTCGGTGAGCGCACCGTCGACGCCGTGGTCAACAACGCCGGCGGCTACCTCGCCGGGGACACCGCCACGCTGGCCGGTACCGCGGCGTGGTGGCGGGCCAACCTGGACGCCAACGTGCTCACCGCGGTGCTGCTCACCGAGGCGCTGCGCCCCGCCCTGCGCCGCCCCGGCGGCCGGGTGGTCCTGGTCAGCTCCATCGCCGCCCAGCGCGGCGGTGCCGGTCCGTACTCGGCGGCGAAGGCGGCGCTGCACGGCTGGGCGTACGACCTGGCCGGCCAGCTCGGCAAGGAGCAGATCACGGTCAACGTGGTCAGTCCCGGCTACGTGGCGGAGACCGAGTTCTTCGGCGACCGGATGACCCCGGAGGGGCATACGGCCCGGGTGGCCGCCACGCTGGTCGGCCGGGCCGGCCACCCGGACGACATCGCGGCGGCCGTGCGTTACCTGGTGAGCCCCGACGCCGGCTACGTCACCGGCCAGGTGCTCGGCGTCAACGGCGGCTCGGTCCTCGGCCGCTGACCCCCGGACACGGCGAAGGGGCGGCGGCCCCCCGTGTGGCCGCCGCCCCTCCGTGCGGGCTCAGCCGTTCAACATCTCGTACGCCATCGCCGGCGCCTTCGTCGCCGCGGTACCGGCCGGTTCGGTGATCTTCGGCGTGCTGCCGTAGTCGGCATAGGTCACGACGTACTGGTACGCCTTCCGCTTGCCGGCCGCGGGCATCTCCAGCACGAGCGAGGCCAGGTGCTCGTCCGGCCCGACCAGAGCGGTGAACGGCACGTGCTTGCCGGCCTCGCCGAGCGCCGCCGCCTCACCGTCCTCCAGCGCCTTCGCCGCCTCACCGCTGGTCACGTCGATGAACCCGACGTACTTCCCGGGGCCCTGCGCCTCGACGGACGTCGCCGCCTCGATCAGCGGGCCGGCGTTGCCCTGGTCGGCGCCGTCGAAGACCGGCACGCTGTCGGTGTCGGTCAGCTTGGACTTGTCCAGCGCCATCCACTTGTTCGGGAACTTCGGCAGGCCCGGGTGGCCGCTGAACTTCGCCTTCATCCAGATCTGGTCCTCGATGACGAGGAAGGACATCTTCACCGTGATGCCGTCGGAGTCCGGGGCCATCGCCGTGTTCATCTCGAAGGCCTTCGACTCCGGGTCGATCCGCCCGGTGAGCTTGCTGGACGCGTCGCTGCCGGTGAACCGGAAGGTGCCCTCGGTGCCGTCCGGGACGGCGTCGAGGAGAGCCTCCTTGGGCGTGGCGGTGGGGCTGGCCGGCGGCGCGGCGGCCGGTTCGGTGTCCGGCCCGCAACCACCGAGCAGGGTGGTTGCCGCCAGCGCGGCGGCGACCGCGCCGACCGCCCGTCGGATGGTGCCGGCGCTGCCCGTTGCCTGTGTCATTGCTGTTCTCTTTCTCGCTGCGTGGCTTCTGCCGACGACCATGCTGTGGTCCACCACGGCCGATCGGCTGCCGATATGCTGCCGTCCGGCTGCCGTCCCGCGACGGTGGGGGTGTCAGGAGCGGAAAGTCGCATGTCAGGAACGAAGGCGCGGCCGGGCGGCCGGGTAGGCGTGAGCCCGCCGGCACCTTCGCAGCTGCGCTTCGAGATCCTCGGGCCTCAGCGCGCCTGGTACGCCGACCGCGAGCTCGACCTCGGCCCCGGCAAACAGCGCGCCGTGCTCGCCGTCCTGCTCCTCACCGCCGGTCGCCCGGTGCCCACCGGGCAGATCGTGGAGGCGGTCTGGCCGGAGGAGCCGCCCGCGAACGGCCCCAACGTGGTGCAGAAGTACGTCGCCGGGCTGCGCCGGGTGCTGGAACCCGACCGGTCCCCGCGTACGCCCGGTCAGGTGCTCACCCTGACCGACGCGGGTTACCTGCTCCGGGTCGCGCCGGAGGCGGTCGACGCGGTCCGCTTCGAGCGCGCTGTCCACCGGGCCCGGCAGCGGCACGCGGAGGGCCGTACCGAGGACGCCCGGGCTGAGCTGACCGCGGCGCTGGAGCTCTGGCAGGGCGAGCCGTTCACCGGGTTCACCGGGCTGTTCTTCGACACCGCCCGGCACCGGCTGGTGGAGTTGCGGGCAGTCGCACTGGAAACCCGGGCCGAACTGGAACTGGCGGCCGGGCGGCACCGCGAGCTGGTGGGCGGGCTGGTCGAGCTGGTGGCGGAGTTCCCGGTCCGGGAGCGGCTGCGGCACCAGCTGATGCTGGCGCTGTACCGCAGCGGCCGGCAGGCCGAGGCGCTCGCCGCGTACCGGGACTTCGGCGACCTGCTCCGGGAGGAGTACGGCATCGAGCCCGGGGAGGCGCTCCAGGAGCTGCACCGGCGCATCCTGCGCTCCGACCCGAAGCTGACGCCCGTACGAGAGTCGACCGCCGAGCATCCCTCCCCGGACGAGGAACCGGCCCGGGACAGCGGCGAGCCGCCGCCGGCCGCACCGGAGCCGGACGCTGAACCCGAGCCGGGCGCTGCCATCCCGCCCGCCCCCATCGCCGCTCCGCCCTCGTTGTGGCCCGTACCGGCCGTCGCCGGCCCGCCGCCGGGAC
>JBARAE010000494.1:0-29409 GCA_049791715.1 Micromonospora sp. | reverse complement strand
GCACCGGCCGGTGACGGCGCCCCGGCCGCGCGGGCCGCGCGGCGCCGAGGCCATCCACGCCGCCGTGCTGGACCTGCTCGCGGACGAGGGATACGCACGGCTCACCATCGAGGGCGTCGCCCGGCGGTCCGGGATCAACAAGACCACCCTCTACCGCTGGTGGCCGTCCAAGCCCGCGCTGGTGGCGGCGACCTTCCGGCACGCCATCGCCCGCGATCTGCCGGTCCCGGACACCGGCTCACTCCGCGGTGACCTGGTGGCCCTGGTGCGGTCGAAGGCGGCGTTCTTCGCCGAAGGCCCGGGGCGGCTCGCCGCCGACGTGCTGGCCCACACCGGCGCCGACACCGAACTGGCCGGGCTCGCGGACGAACTGCTGGGCGAGCACTGCGCCCACGTGGCCGAGGTGACCGGGCGGGCCCGGGCGCGCGGGGAGCTGACCGTCCCGGTGGACGACACCCTCCTGGCCGACCTGCTGCTCGGCCCGGTCTGGCTGCGGGCGGTGGTCACCCACCGTCCGCTCTCGGCCGAGGATGCCGACGCCCTGGTCGACACCCTCCTCGCGGGACTTCCTCAGACCAGATAGTCGGACGGGAGTCCCGTGCCGCGCAGCTCCGGTGGGAGGTGGGCCACGTCATTGAATGCGATCAGGTTCGGCGGGCCGCCGGAGCTGTAGCGGATGACGGTCAGCCCGCAGTTGTGCTGGTTGAGCCCGAGCCAGCGCCGCTCCGGGGCGTCTAGCGCGTGCCGGATGAACCAGCCGATCAGGAAGTTGTGGGTGACCACCAGTTCGCGGACGTCGCCGTCCGCCGGCGCCGTCGCGAACCGTGCGACGGCCGCCGCGGTCCGTCGCGGTCCGTCCGTGCGCTCACGCTCAGTGAACCCGGCAAGGAAACTGGCGTACGCGGGCGGCAGGCCGGCCGGGTCGGTGTCGTGCGGCAGGTGGTCACCGACGATCTCGTCGGCGTGGACGGGTACGCCGGGCAGGGCGGCGGCGATCGGCTGTGCGGTCTCCACGGCGCGGCGCGCCGGACCATGGTGGACGGCGGCGAACGGTAGTCGCCGCAGCCGCTCGGCCAGCAGGGCCGCCTGCCGCCGGCCGCGTTCGGAGAGCCCGGTGTCGGCTTCCGCCTGGGGCCGGTCCTGCTCGCCGTGCCGGACCAGGTAGAGCAGCCGGCTCGCCATCTGTCACCTCATCGCAGTCGGGAGGCGCGAGCCTAGCCCGCGCCTCCCGAAAATGTGTCCCCGTCCCCTCGCTCAGCGGCCCGCGTCACCCAGGGCTCGCCGCAGCGTGATGGAGACCCAGGTCCAGCCCGCCACCACGGCCAGCGCGAAGGCGACCATCGCCACCGGATGTCCGGCGCTGCCGATCAGCGCCAGCCAGGCCGCCGCGAAGGCCACCCCGGTGACTCCGCTGTACACCGCCCACCCCCGCTGTCCGCGCCGCGCGAACCGACGGCCGGCGATCAGACAGGCGGCGATCAGGGCGGTGAAGGCGACCGCCCCGGCCGCGAAGTGCGCCATGCCGTGCCAGCTCACCGCACCCGCCCCGCGCGGCGTGCCCGCCGGGAAGCCGTCCACCGGGTCGGCGACGAAGACCCCGGCCAGCACCAGCCCGAGGCCGTACTGGCCGATCAGCCAGGGACCGCTGACCGGGCCGAGGCCGGGATGGGGAACCCGGCGCAGCGCCGACGCCGCTCCCAGGCAGAGCAGCCCGGCGAGGAGGAAACTGCCGATCTGCAACCAGCCCAGGTCCCCGTTGCTGAGCACGCTGACCGGGTGCCGACGGAAGTCGAAGCCGTCCCGGGTCAGCCCCTGCGCCAGCGCGACGGCCACCCAGACCGGCCCGGCCAGGACACCGCCCGTCAGCAGCGTCCGCTCCCACGCGAGCGGGTGGGTCGTTCGTACGCTCGTCATCGCCTCGGTCATCGGTCCGCTCCGCTCAGGCTCGTGGGTACATCTGGCCGATGCGGATCCGGTTGCCGAACGGGTCACGGATGCCGAAGTCGATGCCGTACGGGCGCTCGGTGGGCTCGTCGGTGATGTCCACACCCTTGCCCACCAGGTCCTCGTACGTCTTGCGGGCGTCGTCGGTGGTGAGGCAGAGCCAACCGCCCATCGCGCCCTTGGTCAGCAGCTCCCGGACCTGCTCGGCGGTGGCCGGGTCGAGGGCCGGCGGGCCGGGCTTCTCCAGCAGGATCTCGTGTTCCGGGTCGCCGGGAACGTTCACGGTCAACCAGCGCATGAAGCCGAGGTCCTGGTCGGTGTTGACCTCCAGGCCGAGCTTGCCGACGTAGAAGTCGAGGGCCTCGTCCTGGTCGAGGACGTAGATCTGGGAGCGGGAAATCGCGTTCATCGTCATGCCAGAGACGCTAGACGTGCCCCCTGAGCTGGTGCTTATCCAAAACTGCTTGGCTCGCGGCGGCGCACTCGTAGCATGAGCGGTGTCCGATGTATCTGGTTTGTCCTCGGCGGGCTCCAGCGTCGGTAACCCGCTGCTAACGTCCGGGACACGCAGGTGCTCATCGCGTACTCGGGGGAATCGCAGATGCACGTCATGCTGGCCTGGTTCGCAGCGGGTCCACTGCCCGAGAGCGCCCGCCGGACGCGCCGGTCACGGTTCGAGCAGGCCGTGACGGAGGTGGTGCCGACGTCCTTCCGCCGGCACGACGTCGGCTCCGCCGACTGGGGCGTGACGGTGCTGCATCCCGCCGACCCGGGCGGCTACCGCTGGCCGACGGTCGCCGCCGCCGGCCCGGTCACGGCCATCTCGCTCGGCCTGCCGGTGGGCATCAACGTGACCGGCGGCCCGCAGGCGCTCGCCGGGCGGCTGTTGGCCGGCGAGGACGTGCACCGGGAGGTGGTGCCGCCGTTCGGGCTGCTGGCCCTGGAGGCCGGCCGGTTCCGACTGCAACAGGACTGGCTCGGCATGTGCCGGATCTTCACCGGCGAAGCCGATGGGGTGACGGCCTACTGCACCCGTCCGGGCCCGCTGGCCGCATTCCTGCACGGCACCGCGCAGCCGGACCTGGACGGCTGGACGTCGTACACCGTCTGTGGGCACTTCGGCGGGGACCGGTCGCCCTACGCCGGCGTACGGCTGCTCCGCCCTGGCGAGCGGGTGACCGGCCGGAGGCGTGACGGCGGCGGGTGGACCCTCACCCGCGAAACGAGGTACGCCACGGACGATGTCGTGATGAGCGGCTTCGCGGCCCAGGGACGGCCCGTCGGTGAGCTGCTGGAACGGGCGGCCGACGCGATGACCACCGCCGCGGCCGGCATCCACGACCTGTACGCGGACGAACTCACCCTCGGTTTGTCCGGCGGCAAGGACTCCCGGCTCATCGCGGCGTCGCTGGTCGCCGCCGGGCGGACGCCCCGCTTCGTGACCAACGACGACACGGCGGCCGAGGGGGAGATCGCCCGGCAGCTCGTGCAGCTCCTGCGGGAGAGGCGTGGGCTGCACCCCGATCACCAGCTCCGCCCCGCCGCCGTCCCGGCCAGCGTGCTCCACATCGGCCTGCGAGAACGGGCCCGGCGGTTGCAACGACTGCACGACTACCAGTTCCCGTCCACGTACCTGGCCCGGCCCGCCGGCCGCTCGACGTTCCACGAGCAGTTCCGGGCCGCCAGCTTCACCGGCGCCGCCGGGGAGCTCGCCGTCGGGTACTGGTATCCCCCGCCCGACGTCGAGGCGGGTCCGTCCCCGGAGCGGGCGGGGGCGGCCCGGCTGCTGTCCGCGGTGCCGGCGGCCGCCGCCGCCGAACCCGTGCTGACCGCCGAACGGGACCGGATCGCCGCCCTCTTCGCCCACGCCCGCGACATCGGCCTGCGCGACCTGCACCTGGTCGACTACCTCTACCTGGTGGAACGGGTACGCCGCTGGTACACCTCCGCCTACACGGTCGGAATGGTCACCCCGTTCCTGGCACCCGGCTTCGTCGCCGCGACCTTCGGGTTGACGCCCGCGCAGAAACGCGACCGGCTGCTGCACACCGGTCTGATCGCGCGGCTCGTGCCGGAGTGGGCGGAGATCCCGTTCGTCAGCGCCGCCACCGGGCCGTCGACCGCACCCCGGGTGTGGGAGGGTGACGGCGTGCCGGCCGTCGCCGACCTGCTGGACACCGCCGACGGTCGGCTGACCGAGCTGATGCGTCGGCCGGCGGTGGAGCGGGCGCTGCGCGCGGTGGTCAAGGGTGGTCGGCCGGATCCGCGGACCCTTCAGCAGTTCACCTGGCTGGCCGTCGCCTCCGAGCAACTTGAACCGGCCACCACTCGCCCGTCCACCGGCGCCACGTACGCCCGGCTCACCGCGCCGCCACGACCTCGTACGCCGTCCAACCGCCTGGTCCGCCGGCTGCGCTGGATTCGGCGGACCCGCCTCGGGGACCGGCTCTGGATGAAGGTGCGCACGCGGGTACGGCGTCCCTGACGGTCAGCGGGCGGAGGTCGGCCGCATCCAGGTCTTGGCGAAGCAACTGGGTACGCCCACCGCGGCGGCCTTCCGCTTCCGGTAGTCCGAGGGCGGCTCGCCGACGATCTCGCGGAACGTCCGGCTGAACGTGCCCAGGCTGCTGAAACCGACCGCGTAGCAGACCTCGGTGACCGGCTGGTCGGTCTGCACGAGCAGGTACATCGCCCGTTCGACCCGGCGGCGTTGCAGGTAGCGGTGCGGGGTCTCGCCGAACGTGGCGCGAAACGTGCGGATGAAGTGCGCCTCGGACACGTGCGCGATCCGGGCCAGCGCCGGCACGTCGAGCGGCTCCGCGTACGACCGGTCCATGACGTCCCGGGCGCGCAGCATCGCCCGATTGGACTCCTCCACCGCGCGGCTCATCGGCCTCTCCCCTCGCTTCCCCGACGGTACCGGTCGGCACCACGCCCGGGTCAGCCGTCGACGAGCAGGTCGAGCTCGCGGAGCTGGTCCGGGTCGGCCACCACCTCGATGGCGAGGATGCGGTCGGTGACGATGAAGCTGAGCGCGATCCGGGCCTCGCCCTCGATGACCACGATCGCGCCCGGCGCGGCGTCGATGAACGCCGGCACCGCCCCCTGGGCCCGGCCGGAGAAGAAGCGGGCCACGCCGGCCGAGCCGCGCAGCTCGGCGGTCCCGCCCATGCGGGCGGCCGCCGCGTCTTCGCGGAGGACGACGTGCGGGTCGAGCAGGGTGAGCAGGTCGTCGAAGCGCCCCTCCCGGGAGGCGGCGAGGAACGCCTCGACGACCTGACGCTGCCGGGCCGGGTCCGTCTCCGGCGCCGCGGACCGGCCCTGCACCCGTCGGCGGGCCCGGCTCGCGATCTGTCGTACGGCGGCGGGGCTGCGGTCGACCACCGGGGCGATCTCGTCGAAGGAGACCGCGAACATGTCGTGGAGCACGAAGACCAGCCGCTCGGTGGGGGCGAGGGTGCCCAGCACGACGTGCAGGGCCTGGCCGACCGACTCCGTCACGACCGTAGGTGACCGCCGTCACATCTGTCACCTCACCGGCCCGGCCGTCGACATCCCGGTGACGGACGACAGATGCGGCGGCGCGACGAACGCCGGCCAGCCTAACAGGACGGGACGGATGAAAATGACCATGAAGGCTCGGATGGAGAACCCGGCGGCGCTGCTGCCGGACGCGGTGAAGGCGATCAACCTCCTCTACAAGGCGGCGCACTCCGCCGGCGTACCGGGGAGCACCCTGGAGCTGATCCACCTGCGGGCCAGCCAGATCAACGGGTGCAGCGCCTGCGTCGACTCGGGCGCCCGCAACGCCCGTAAGGGCGGCGAGACCGAGGAGCGGTTGTTCGCGCTGGCCGCCTGGCGGGAGACGCCGTACTTCACCGCCGCCGAGCGGGCCGCGCTCGCTTTCGCCGAGGCCGGTACGCGACTCGCCGACCAGAGCGACCCGGTGCCCGACGAGGTCTGGGACGAGGTCGCCCGGCACTTCGACGAGAAGCAGCTCGCCGCGCTGGTGCTCTGGCTCGCCACCACCAACTTCTTCAACCGGATCAACGCCACCACGCGGCAGCAGGCGCCGCAGAACTGGGGCTGAGCGCTGATCGCCGGGGTGAGCGGGGGTGACGCGGCCGGCCGTGCACCGTCAGCCACGCTCACCCGGCACGCCGGCCACGCGCGATTTCGCCCACCGCCAAATTTGGCATTTGCGCAGTTCGCGAGGGGCTGCGGCAGACTGGGCACAGAGGTGAGCTGCGGTGACCGTGCTCTATGTGGACCTGTCCCACCACGACTGGGACCGCGTCAAGGGCGAGTTCGACTGGACGGCGATCCGCATGGCCACCTCCCCCGTCGTGTGCCTGCGCGCCACGTACGGGGACCCCGCCGGCTACAACCCCACGACCCGGCACTTCGCCGACATGGCCCGCGGCGCACGAGCCGCGGGCTTCGACCTCATCGGCGGGTACCACAACCTGATCAAGGGCGATCAGGCCAGCATCAACCGGCAGGTGGACTACCTGCATCGCACCCTCGACGGCGTGGACGCGGTGTGGGCGATGCTCGACGTCGAGCGCTACCCCGAGCTGGTCGACAACGGGCTGTGGCCCCGCTTCGACGACGTGCGGCAGTTCGTGGACCGCTGGCACGCCGTCGACAGCCGGCTGCTGGCGGTGTACCTGCCCCGATGGATCTGGGACAACCATCTCGGCCGGCCCGACCTGCGGGTGCTCCACGCACCTCTGGTGTCCAGCAACTACGGCACCAACCCCCACGGCACACCGTCCGCCGTCTACAGCGCGCGTGGTGGCGACAGCGGGCCCGGCTGGGCTGCCTACGGCGGCGTGACACCGACCATCTGGCAGTACGGGTCGAACGTCGACTGCCCCGGGGCGTCCGGGCAGACCGACTGCAACGCTTACCGCGGCACGCTCGCCCAGTTCCGCACCCTGCTCACCCGGGAGGACGACACCATGACCCCTGCCGAGTTCTCCGCGATCCTGAGCGACCCGACCGTCGCCGCGCAGATGCGAGCGCTCCCCTGGCAGTACAGCGGCGGCGGCATCCCCCCGGACATGTCGACGCTGAGGGTGCTCAACGACGTGTACGTGACCGTCCGGGCGCTGGGTGGGATCGTCGCACGGGAGAGTGCCAGCCCGGACGAGGTGCGAGCCCTGCTCACAACCCTGCCGAAGCCACCGACCGCCGAGCAGATCGCGGAGGCCACCGTACGCGCACTCGGCGGCCAGAGCGCGGACGAAGCCGCCGCCGCGATCGTCGCCGTACTCGGGCCCGAGCGGGCGGCGGCCCTCGCGGCGGCGCTGGCCGCAGCCACCGAGGGCTCAGCGTAGGGGTTGACCGACCGGCCACTGTCGAAGATTCGCATTCGTCACCGCTGTCGCGTGGTACGAATGCGTCCGGCCTAGGGCAAAGCCGGCAGGACGGGTAGGTCGATGACGACGACGAGCGGCGCCAAGCTGCTGCGCAGACCCGGGGAGCCACGGCGGGCAAACTTCCTGGAGCTGTTCTTCGACCTGGTCTTCGTCGTCGCGCTCGCTCAACTCTCGCAGGACCTGATCGAAGATCTCCGGTGGAGCGGCGCCTTCCAGGCGCTCGTGCTGCTGCTGGGCATGTGGTGGATCTGGACCATCACCGCCTGGACGACCGACCTGTACGACCCGCAAAGGCCGGCGATCCAGCTGCTGGTCACCGGGACCATGCTCGGCAGCCTGGTGATGGTCATCGCGCTGCCCGACGCGTTCGGCGAGCGAGGTCTGGTCTTCGCGGGCGCGCTGGTCACCATCCATGTCGGCCGCCAGCTCTTCCTCGTCCGCGCCCTGCGGGGCCACGAGTTGCAGCGCAGAAGCTTCCGGCTGCTGTTCTGGTTCGGTGTGTCGGCGGTGCCGTGGATCGCCGGTGCGCTCGTGCCGGGTACCGCGCGCGGGGTCCTGTGGACATCAGCGATCGCGGCGGACTACACGGGCGGCATCCTCCGCTTCCCCACGCCGGGGCTGGGCCGCTCGCCCAGAACCGAGTGGTCGGTCGGGGCCGAACACCTCGCCGAGCGGTACCGGCAGCTCTTCATCATCGCGCTCGGCGAATTGATCCTGGTCACCGCCTCGACGCTCACCCGGACCGGTTTCGCCACTGACCGGACAACCGCCTTCGTGGTGTCGTTTGTCGGCACGGCGCTGTTCTGGCGGATCTACATCCACCGGGCCGGAGAACTGTTGCCCGCTGCCATCGCAGCGGCCCCCGATCCGGACCGCCTGGCCCGGCAGACGTTGCTCGCTCATCTGATCATGCTGGCCGGCATCGTCGCCACCGCCGTGGCCGACGAACTCGTCATCGGCCACCCACTCGGACACACCCGACCGGCCTGGGTGGCCGTCATGCTCGGCGGGCCCGCGCTGTTCCTCGCCGGACTCGCCCGCTTCGAGTACGCGGTGTTCAGCCACACGTCCCGGAATCGGGCGCTCGGCGTGCTCGCACTGGCCGCACTGACACCGGCGATGCTGTTCGTGCCGCCGCTGCTGGCTGCCCTCGCCGCGACCGCCGTCCTGGCAGCGATCGCCGTCACCGACGCGGCCCGCGCGCGAGGCCACCAACCCGAGCCGCCGTCACCACCCGGCTAACCCGAAAGCGTCAGCCGCCCGCCCGGCCCTTGACGGGCACACCGGGGCGGAACCTGGCTGGTGAAGAATTGGAGCCCCCGGCCGGGATCGAACCGGCGACATCTCGCTTACAAGGCGAGTGCTCTGGCCAGCTGAGCTACAGGGGCGCGCGTGTCGTCGTCAGCATAGCGACTGACGTCCGGAATTCCCGCTCGGCAGGCGTCCCGAGCACGGAAAACGTCAATTTCCCGACCTCACCGCCGACGGATCGACAGCCGGGGTGTCCGAGGGTGGTGGTGATTGATACCCGGCCGTGTCTGACTGACCGGAATGCGTATGCCATCCGTCCCACCCCATGCTGCTCGTCTTGGCAGCATCGGGAAACCCGTTTACCGTGCAGTGACACGGACGACACTCCGGTTGGCCTCGGCTGCCCGGGCGACGCCCGCTGGCCGGCACCAACGGCGCCGGTTGCTCCTTCCACTCGGATCGTCCGGCACGTTCCTGCCGGTGAAAGGAAGCGCTTCACCATGGCTACGGTCACATACGCGAAGGCGTCCCGGATCTACCCGGGCACCGAACGCCCCGCGGTCAACCAGCTCGACCTGCAGATCGGCGACGGGGAGTTCCTCGTCCTGGTCGGCCCGTCGGGTTGCGGCAAGTCCACCAGCCTCCGGATGCTCGCCGGCCTGGAGGACGTCGACGACGGCGCGATCTACATCGACGACCGGGACGTCACCCACCTCCCGCCGAAGGCCCGCGACATCGCGATGGTCTTCCAGAACTACGCCCTCTACCCGCACATGACGGTGTACGAGAACATGGCGTTCGCGCTGAAGCTGCGCAAGACCTCGAAGTCGGAGATCGACCGACGGGTCAAGGAGGCGGCCGGGCTGCTCCAGCTGGAGGAGTTCCTCAGCCGCAAGCCGAAGGCCCTCTCCGGTGGTCAGCGTCAGCGTGTCGCGATGGGCCGGGCGATCGTCCGCGAGCCGCAGGTCTTCCTCATGGACGAGCCGCTGTCGAACCTGGACGCCAAGCTCCGCGTGCAGACCCGTACCCAGATCGCCTCGCTGCAGGCCAAGCTGGGCATCACCACGGTCTACGTCACCCACGACCAGGTCGAGGCCATGACCATGGGCCACCGGGTCGCGGTCATGCTCGACGGCGTGCTCCAGCAGGTGGACACTCCGCGGACGCTCTACGACACCCCGTCCAACGTCTTCGTCGCCGGGTTCATCGGCTCCCCCGCCATGAACATCAAGACGGTGCCGCTGAACGAGCAGGGTGCCGCGTTCGCCGAGCTGCACATCCCGCTGACGCGGGAGCAGGTCGAGGCGGCCCGCGCCGAGGGTGGCGACGGCAAGGTGACCGTCGGCTTCCGTCCGGAGGACTGCGACCTGGTCAGCCCGACCGAGGGCGGCATGCCGGTCGTGGTCGAGCTGGTCGAGGACCTGGGCTCCGACGCCAACGTCTACGGCCACGCCGCGCTCGAGGGCCACAACGAGCGCTTCGTCGTCCGCACCGACCGCCGGACCATGCCGAACATGGGCGACACCGTGTTCGTCAAGCCGCGTACCGGCCAGAGCCACGTCTTCCACGCCGCCACCGGCCAGCGGATCTGACGTACCGGCTGAGCTGACGTACAGCGAAGGGGCGGTCCGCAACGGCGGGCCGCCCCTTTCGTCTCTGCTCGGGTCAGCTCAGAGCTGCTCGACGGCGCGACGGCGGGAGACCTCGGCGAGGGCGACCGCGGCGGCGACGCTGGCGTTGAGCGACTCGACGTCGGAGACCATCGGGATGCTGACGGTCAGGTCGCAGGTCTCCCCGACCAGCCGGGACAGCCCGCGCCCCTCGGAGCCGACGACCACCACCAGCGGACCGACGGCGGCCTCCAGGTCGTAGAGGTCGGTGTCGCCGTCGGCGTCCAGGCCGACCACGATGAAACCGGCGTCCCGGCAGGCCTTGAGCGACCGGGTCAGGTTGGTGACCTGGGCGACGGGCACCCGCGCCGCCGCGCCGGCGCTGGTCCGCCAGGCGGTCGCGGTGATGCCGGCGGCCCGCCGCTCCGGTACGAAGACACCCTGCGCGCCGAACGCGGCCGCGGAGCGGATCACCGCTCCGAGGTTGCGCGGGTCGGTGACGCCGTCCAGCGCGACCAGGAGCGGCGCGGCCTGCTCCAGCGCCGCCGCCATCATGTCCTCGAACGGCTCGTACGCGAACGGCGGCACCTGGAGGCCGACGCCCTGGTGCAGCACCCCGCCGGTCATCCGGTCCAGCTCGGCGCGGCTGACCTCCAGGATCGCGATGCCCCGGTCGGCCGCGGTGCGGACGATCTCGTTGACCCGGTCGTCGCTGTCGATGCCCTGGGCTGTGTAGAGCGCGGTCGCCGGCACCTGCGTGCGCAGCGACTCCAGCACCGGGTTACGGCCGACCAGCAGCTCGGGGCTGTCCTTGGCGGGGTTGGACTTGCGGCCCGGCGCGACCCGGGGACCGCCCCGACCGGCGGCGGGCTTGCCACCGCGACCCTTGGCGGCGGGGACGCCTCTACCGCCACCCCTGCCCCAGGTGGTGTCCTTGCTGCCCGGCTGGCCGATCTTGGGGGCGCGCCCCTCCTCGGCCGCCGCCCGGCGCTCCTTGTCCTGCTTCCAGGCGGTGCGCTGGGGCAGCTTCTCCGTGCCCGAGTACGCCTTGTGCCAGGGGCGCTCGTCGGCGGGCAGGGTCCTGCCCCGGCCGGCGAGGGTGTCCTTGCCCTTGCCGCCGGAGCCCTTCGGGGCGCCCGCCTTCGGCGTCAGTCGCCGGCCACGGCGCTGCGAGTTGCCGGCCATCAGTCCTGCTCTCCAATAGTCCAACGGGGGCCCTGGGGGGTGTCCTCGACCACCACGCCGGCCTGCTTGAGCTGGTCACGTACGGCGTCGGCGGCGGCCCAGTCCTTGCGGCTGCGGGCCTGGGCGCGCTGCTCCAGGGCCAGCGCGATCAGGGAGTCCACCACGCCGCGCAGGTCGTCCGCGCGGCCGCCACCGCTCCAGGCCGGGTCCAGGGGGTCGACCCCGAGGATATCCAGCATGCTGCGGACGGCGGCGAGCACCGTGCGCACCGTCACATCGTCGCCACTGGTCAGCGCGTTGTTGCCGTCCCGGAGGAGATCGTGCAGCACGGCGAGCCCGGCCGAGGTGTTGAGGTCGTCGTCCATCGCCGCCGCGAATCCGGCCGGCAGCACGCCGAGCTCACCCGCGCCGACCCGCTCGGCGGCCCGCTGCACGAAGCCCTCGATCCGCCGGTACGCCACGGCCGACTCGCGCAGCGAGTCCTCGGAGTAGTCGATCAAGGACCGGTAGTGCGCCGACGCGTAGTAGTAGCGCAGTTCCACCGGGCGCACTCCGAGCGACTCGACGTACGCCAGGCCGAGGGCGTTGCCGAGCGACTTGCCCATCTTGGCGCCGCCGATGCCGAGCAGGCCGTGGTGCACCCAGTAGCGGGCGAACGGCAGGCCGGCCGCCTGGGACTGGGCGATCTCGTTCTCGTGGTGCGGGAAGGTCAGGTCCAGCCCGCCGCCGTGGATGTCGAACTCGGCACCGAGGTAGCGCCAGCACATCGCCGAGCACTCGATGTGCCAGCCGGGCCGGCCCCGACCCCACGGCGACGGCCAGTAGGCGTCCGCCGGCTCGTCCGGCTTGGCGCCCTTCCACAGCGCGAAGTCGCGCGGGTCGCGCTTGCCCCGCTCGGGGGCGTCCCCGGCGGACTGCATGTCGTTGGGCGACTGGCCGGAGAGCGACCCGTACGCCGGCCAGGAGGCCACGTCGAAGTAGACGTCGCCGGAGCCGTCGGTCGCCGGGTAGGCGTGCCCGGTGTCGATCAGCTTGGCGATCAGCTCGTGCATCTCCGGGATGTGCCCGGTGGCCCGCGGCTCGTAGGTCGGCGGCAGCACGTTCAGCGCCCGGTACGACTCGGCGAGGATCCGCTCGTTGGCGTACGCGATGGACCAGAACGGCCGCCCCTGCTCCATCGCCTTGACCAGGATCTTGTCGTCGATGTCGGTCAGGTTGCGGATGAAGGTGACCTCGAAACCGGAGGCGACCAACCAGCGGCGCAGCACGTCGTAGGTGACACCGGAGCGAAGGTGGCCGATGTGCGGCGGGCCCTGGAGGGTGAGACCACACAGGTAGACCCCCACCTTGCCGGCTTCCCGCGGGACGAAGTCCCGCACCGATCGGGTGGCGGTGTCATACAGGCGTAGCGTCACCGTACAAGGGTAGCCGCCGCCGCTTTTCGAGGTTGGCCGGAGCCGGGTCGTACGCTGCGTGCTGTGGACACGGGCGAGGCGGCGGGACGCGCCGGGGAAACGGCGCAGACGCTGGACCGGGGGCTGCGGCTGCTGCACCTCGTCGCGGACGCGCCCGGCGGGCTGACGGTCACCGAGGCGGCGAACCGGCTGGGCGTCGGGCGGGCGGCGGTCTACCGGCTGGTCGGCGCGTTGACCGACCACGGCATGCTGCGTCGGGACGGCGGCGGCCGGCTGCGCCTCGGCGCCGGGGTGCTGCACCTGGCCCGGCGGGCCCAGCCGCTGCTCGCCGAGGGGGCCCTGCCCGCGCTGCGCCGGCTGGCCGAGCAGGCGGGGGCCACCGCGCACCTGACCGTGGTCGAGGGCGGCGAGGGGGTCGCCCTGGCCGTGGTCGAGCCGAGCTGGACGTCGTTCCACGTGGCGTACCGGGCCGGGTCCCGGCATCCGCTGGAGCTCGGCGCGGCGGGGCGGGCCATCCTCGCCGGGCGGGCGGGCTCCGCCGGTCCGGTGAGCACCAGCGGGGAGCTGCAGTCCGGGGCGTACGGCGTGGCCGCGCCGGTGCTGGGGGTGCCCGGGCTGGAGGCGAGCGTCGGGGTGGTGTCCCTGGCCCCGCTGGACGTCGAGGTGGTGGGCGCCCAGGTCACCACCGCCGCCACCGCTATCGCCAACGCCCTCGGCTGACCCGCCGCTCTTCACGCCGCGTTGCGGCCCGCAGCACACCGTGGCCCGGGTGAGGGGGTTGTCCACAGGGGCGCCTACCGGGAGGGCATCCGGTTGTCCACAGGGGTGTCGGGGTGCCGCCGCGGTGGCCAGGCTGGTCGGCATGCCTCCAGTCGCTCACCGACCCAGCGCCCTCGCCTGGCAGGTCTTCCGCGGATCGGACGTGGTCCGCCGCGGTCTCCTCACCCCTCATCAGCTCCGCAGCTCGGCCTGGGTGCGACTCCGGCACGACGTCTACGCCGACGCACGATTCGAACCGGATCATCGGCTCGCCTGTCGCGCGGTGGCACTGCGGATGCCTCCAGGAACGCTGATCGCCGGCCCGTCCGCGGCGTATCTCCACGGCGTGGAGCACGCCGCAGAGTTCAAGGACGACGTCCACGTCCTCGCGCCGGGTGCTTCCGGCCTGCGCAGCCAACAGGGTCTGCGGGTCCATACCACCCACCTGCGGCAAGGGGCGGACGCCGAGCCGGCGTCCAGCACGGCCGATACACCACCCCGGTGCTGTCCGACGCTGGCCGCCTGGCAGACAGCGGCCTGGCTGGATCCCGTCCGCGCGGTCGGCATCGTCGACGCCCTGCTGGCCCGGGACTTGACCACTCACGCGGCGCTCGCCGACGTCGCGGACAGCAACGCCGACCGGCCCGGCGGCAGGCGCGCTCGCTGGGTCTTCGGCCTTACCGACCCGGCTGCCCAGTCCCCACCGGCGTCACACCTGCGGGTCCGCCTGGTGCTCGCCGGGCTACCCAGGCCGGTCGCGCACCATCCGGTCCAGGTGCGGTCGGGGCTCGTCCTGCATCCCGACCTGGCCTGGCCCGAGTTCCAGATCGCCGTCGAGTACGACGGCCAGTGGCACGCCGACCCCGACCAACTGCACCGCGATCGGCAACGGCTCAACCAGCTCGTGGGCGCCGGCTGGCTCGTGCTGCACGTGACGAGTCGCCGGCTGCACCACGACTTCGCCGCACTCGTCCGCGAGGTCCGCTCCGCTCTGACCTCCCGCGGCTGGCGACGCTGATCAAGCAGACCCGCGTGATCCACTCGATGTGCGGCATGGCGCGCCGTCACCGACGAGTTTCACCACAACCTGCCGCACATCGAGTCGATCAACGGAGGGCCCGGACGACCGACGATCGCCCGGGCCCCGTTCCGCTGTCACATGGGCGTGGTCACCGCGGCGTACGCGTCGACGATGCCGTACCCGTAGAAGCCGTTGAACTCCTTGCTGCCCTCGCAGTAGGCGTTGAACAGGCCACTGCGACCCTCACGCTGGTACGTCTGCATCCGTGGCTGCGGGCAGGCGTGCTCGGCGGCCGTGGTGGTGAGCTGCTTCTCCACCGCATCCGGGGCGAGACCGAACTCGCCCTGGCTCCACGTGCCGTACCGGCTGACGATCAGCGCGGCCACACCGCTGGCGTGCGGCGACGCCATCGAGGTGCCCTGGAGGTAGGTGTAGTAGCCGCACCTGCCGTCGGCGGTGCACTGCTTGAAGACGTAGCTGGCGGCCTCCGGCACGATGTTGCCGTCCTTGTCGACCGCACCCTCCTCCTGCAGCACCTTCTTGGGGTAGCTGGAGAGGATCATGTTGGCGTCGGTGCGGAAGGCATCGGTGCCGTAGCCGTCGCGGTACCAACCGCCCGGCGCGGCGACCGAGACCTGCTCGGTGCCGTAGTTCGAGTAGTCGGCCTTGCGGCCCGACGGGCCGACCGACGACACGCCGATCACGTGCGGCCCCTCGACCGGCAGGTCGAGGCAGGTGTCGTTGTCGATCGGCCGGTGGTACGGCGCGGGGCCGTAGTCCGGGCTGCTGGTGTCGACGCGCGGCTTGCCGAGGTCCTCGTGGTTGTTGCCGAGGGCGGCGACGAGCGTCACGCCGCGGTCGTGGGCGTAGTTCAGCGCCCGCTTCATACCCGTGATGATGGCCCGCTGCTCGGCCTGGGCCTCCGGCGAGTCGGTCGGGTTGTTGGTGCAGTTGTAGAGCCACGGGTCGACGTAGAACGACATGTTGACCACGTCGAGGCCCTTGTCGCCGGCGTAGACCAGCGCGTTGACGACCGGGTCGAGGAAGAAGTAGCCGGAGTCCTGGCCACCCTTGAGCTCGACCAGCTTGACCCCGGGCGCGACGCCGGAGACCCCGATGCCGTTGGCGGCTGCGCCGACCGTGCCGGCGACGTGCGTGCCGTGGCCGCCGTCGTCGGTGCCGACCGGGTCGAGGCAGCCCGTGACCTCGCACGGGCCGTCGATGTCGGTCATGTCGGGGGCGAAGTTCTTCGACAGCGACCAGCCGAAGTTGGGCGCGATGTCCGGGTTGCTGGCATCGACACCCGTGTCGAGGATGCCGACCTTGACGGCCGCCTTGCCGTCCTCGACGGCCCGCGCCCGGTCGGCGTGGATCATCGACAGGCCCCAGAGCTTGTCGTCGAGCGGGTCGAGGCCGGTGGGGCCCTTCGCCAGCTCGACGCCGCCCTTGGGCTTCGGCGCCGCGTCCGCCAGGTTCTCGCGCTCGACCTTGTTGAGGTCGGCCCGGGGTGCATAGCCGATGGCCTTTCGCTGGGACGCACCGACGAGCGAACCGCTGTTGGCGACCTTGCTGGCGAAGTCGGCACGGTTGGTGGTCACGCGGTACATCCCGACGCTGTCCGTACGGGAGACCACGGTTCCGCCGGCGGCCTCGATCGCGGCGATCGCCGTGTTGGCGGAGACGCCGTCCTTCGCCACCACGGTGAACGTGCTGGTGCTGGTCGTCCCGGCGTTGGCCGGCGCGACCAGGCCGGTCACCGTGAGTGCCAGCGCGGCCGCGGTCGCGACCCCGCCGACGGTGAAGCGTTTGCTCACCACATCAGATCCTCTCCGTTGAGGGACGTGGCAGCCATCACATACCACCGGCAGTTGTTTCCGCCAGACAAGCGTCCGTATTGGACGGCAATCAGGCTTTCGTCGGTTCCAGCGCGGCCAGTGCGTCGGGCAGTTGGGCAGTTGGGCCAGGGTGGACACCTCGGCGTCCGGCGCGAGACCGGTCGGACGGGGCAGTCGCCGCCGGTTCAACCAGACCGCCCGCAGCCCGGCCCGTTGCGGCGCGGCCACGTCGTGCTCCGGCGAGTCCCCGACGTAGACGATCCGCTCGGGCGGCACCCCGGCCGCCGCCGCCACCGCCGCGTAGAACTCCGGCGCCGGCTTCTTCGGCAGGCCGTTCTCGTGCGCGTACAGCTCGAAGGCGAACTCGCCGGCGAGCCCGCAGCGTTCCGCGCGACTGTTGCCGTTGGTGGCGAATCCGAGCAGGTGGTGCGGCCGCAACGCGGCCAGGGCGGGCAGCGCATCCGGGAAGGGCCGGGTCAGGGCGAACCGACGGTCGAAGAAGAGGGTGCCGAGCTCGTCCAGATGGTCGTCGAGCCCGGCCCGGGCCAGAGACCGGGCCAGGGCGGCCCGCCGGACCTCCTGCACGGGCGCGGAGCTGAGCGCCCCGAACACCCCGCCCCAGTCCGACTCCAGGTCCTCGAGGGAGACGGCGGCCGCCGCCGGAGTCCGCCGCCGCATCTCCTCCAGTACGGCCACCAGCGCCCCGGTGACCGCCGGCCGCAGGTCCAGCAGGGTCTCGTCGGCGTCGAAGACGACGACGGCGGGCAGCCCGGCTTTCGCTTCGGTCACTTCTCGGCGGCCAGGACAGGCTCGGCCGGGGCTCCGGCGGGTTGTCCGGCCTCCGGCGCACCCCGCAGCTCGTCGACGCGGACCAGGGCGACACCGGCGACGATCAGCGCGCCGCCGAGCAGTTGGACGGCGGTCGGCAGCTCGCCCAGCACCCACCAGGCGATCAGCACCGCGAACATCACCTCGGTGAGCCCGACGAAGGACGACAACCGGGCCCCGAGCAGCCGCGCCCCGGCGATGCCGGCGAGGTAGGCGACCACCGCGGCGATCAGCGACAGGCCGGCGATCGGCACCAGCCAGCTCACCTGCTGCCCGGCGAAGTCGACGTCGGCCAGGCTGGCCCGCAGGGGCAGCACCCCCAGCAGGCCGAGCAGGAGCAGGACGGCGGCACCGATGGCCATCCCGCCGCTCGCCATCACCACCGACGGCAGACCGGCGTCGACCCGGCCGGCGATGACGAAGTACCCGGCCAGGCCCACCCCGGCGCCCAGCCCCCAGAGCACGCCGATCGGGTCGAGGCGGCTGGCCCCGGTCAGGTCCAGCACGAACACCAGGCCGCACAGCGCGGTCACCGAGCCGGCCACCGTGAGCGCCCGCGGGCGCTGGCCGTGGACCAGCCACATCCAGCCGACCACCAGGACGATGCCGAGGTATTCCAGCAGCAGCGCCACGCCGACCGGCAGGTAGCGCACGGCGTTGAAGAAGCAGGCCTGGGCGAGGGCGACGCCGAGCAGCCCGAACACCCCGACGGTGGTGGCGTTGCGGCGCAGCACCTGCCAGCGCCCGCGCAGGGACAGCACGGCCGGAATCGCCAGCACCAGCGCGGCGATGCCGACCCGGGCCACCACCACCGCCTCCGCCGACCAGTCGCCGGTGATCAGCGAGCGGGCGAAGGTGCCCGAGGTGGCGAAGGTGAGGGCGGAGAGCAGGGCCAGGCCGAGGCCGACACCGGGCCGTTCACGCATCGACATGCTCCTTGCTCCGGCGACCGTCATGAGTGAATAAGGGTTATGCTCATGACGCTAGTCCGGCCCCCTGACAGGAGTCAAGTTGCTTTTCGCTCATGACACCGAGTGCGGCCTGACCGCAGCCGCGGCGCTGGTCAACACGGCCGACGGCGACCGCGAGGGGCTGCCCGACATCGCCGCGCTGGACGAGTTCTTCACCGCCCACGGCTGGACCGGACGGCACGAGCACACCGAGGCGGAGCTGCGCTCGGTCCGGGAACTCCGCCCCCGCCTGCGCCGGATCTGGCACGCCGATACCGACGCTGTGGTGGCCATCGTCAACGGGCTGCTCCGCGAGACGAAGGCGCTGCCGCAGCTCATCCGGCACGACGACGAGCCGTACCACCTGCACGCCGTGCCCCGGGACGCGCCGCTGGCCACCCGGATGGCGGTCGAGGCCGCGATGGCCGTGGCCGACCTCGTCCGCGCCGGCGAGCTGAGCCGGCTGCGGATCTGCGATCACCCGGACTGCGACAACGTCCTGGTCGACCTCTCGAAGAACCGCTCCCGCCGGTTCTGCGACGCCGGCTGCGGCAACCGGGCCGCCGTCACCGCCTACCGGGCCCGCAAGGCGGCCGCCCACTCCTGACAGCCACCAAGGGTCATCCGGTCAACAACCAGCGGGTGACCGTGACGCACAGCAGGATGTAGCTGCCGTCCGGCCCTGCGGAATCCGTGGTGTCCCAGCCGTCGTACCGCTGGCGAAGCCCCTCCACCACCTCGGGCGGGAACGGCGCGTGCCGGATGACGGCAGTGCCCTCGGCGACGACCGGCGCCATCCCGTCCGGGAGCGCCAGCGACACCCGCGGGTCGGCGGCGACGTTGCGGGCCTTGACGGTCCGCTCGGTCGTGGCGATCCACCACCCGTCGTCCAGGAACAGGTACCAGACGGGGGTCAGGTGCGGGGAGCCGTCGCGGCGCAGCGTGCAGAGCCAGACGATCCGCTCCCGGTCCAGCCGGTCGAGCAGCTCCGGCCCCGGCCCGGCCCGCACGTCAGCGCGGCGGCGCGGCCAGGAAGGCCCGCCAGGCGTACGGGTCGAAGGTGAGCACCGGTCCCGCCGGGTCCTTGCTGTCCCGTACGCCGACCACCCCCGGCAGATTCGTCGCCACCTCGACGCACTGGTCGTTCGAACCGCTCCGGCGGCTTTTGCGCCACCGGGCGCCGGTCAGCTCCATGACTCTGCCACTTCCCTCAACCGCTCGATGGACTGCTGCGGTGGCAACGCCGCGCCGAGAGTAGCCTCCCAGGTCCGTTGGAGTCGCAGGAGATCAGCGGGGCGGTCCAGCTCCTGACCGCCGATCTGGCCGCCGAGGAAGGCCAGCTCCACATTGTCGGCCAGCGTGGCGAGGATGAACGGGCCGTTGAGCCCCGGGTATTCATCGGCAGAGCGCGGCACCACATGGAGCCGCACACGTGGATGCTCTGTGGCCAGACGGGTCAAGTGGAGAGCCTGGTCGCACATCACCTCTCGACCACCGACCCTTCGTCGAAGGACCATCTCGTCCATGACGGCCACGACGTGCGGAGGCCGATCGCCGTAGAGCACACACTGGCTGTTCATTCGGTCGGCAAGGCGCCGCTCGACCTCGTCCGTGTCGAGCAGAGGGTCCGACTCAAAGACCGAACGGGCGTAAGCCTCGGTCTGCAACAGACCCGGGACGTGCAGCGGATCGAACCAGCGCAGCGCCCGCGCCTCTGAAAGGATCATTCGCCAACCCCGCAGCCAGACCTGGGCCTTGTCCAGGCTGACCAGCTCAATGAGCATCCGGCCGAAGAGGCCGCCCGTGTCGAGGGCCTTGTCGACCAGCTCCAGGTATTTGGCGGTGGGTGGCTGCTGGCCCAGTTCGACGGCGCTGACCATCGACGCCGAGTAATTGACCGCCTTGGCCAGTTCGTCCTGGCTCCAGCCCCGGCGCGTCCGCGCCCGGCGCAGCTCGGCCACCAGGAAGGCCGCCGCCGTCATCCGCCCGTCCGCCATCTCCAGTCGCCCTCCAGCGCCCCGATGATCGACTCCAGAGCTGCGCCAGCCGGAAAAGTGCGGAGCGCAAGGGATCTCCCGCAGCGGGCGCAAACCCTTCCGACCGTAGTGGCGTCCTCAGCAGACTGTGAAGAGCGGAGCTGTCCGGCTCGTCCCCTGACCTCGACGGCACCGCAGTGGGACCGCCCGCTCCCCCGGCCGGGCGGTCCTACTCGCCGGGGCGATGTCACAGACGATTCAGCTCCACAGGGAGGACTCAGCCATGCCCCGGTCGGCCCGGAACCAACGCCCGGTCCCGCTCGCACCCCGCCATCGCCCTACCTGGTGCGGCCTGCGCCGGTACTGCTCCTGCGGCCTGCGCTGGCGCACCTGCCCGGACCGGCACGCGACCGTGCCGACCGAGCCAGCTCATTCGCCGCTGCAGAGCCGACCGTCGTGGGCCGACGTCACGGTGGCGTATCCGCAGGTCGGCCGCGCCGGGCGGCTCACCCTCGCCCAGTCCTGGCGGGCCAACGGCGGCAGGTGGTGAGCGGGCCGGACCGGTCGCACCTGCCGCTGCGCCCGCTCTGGCTCTGCCGAACCTGCGCCGCGCCCTGGCCCTGCGCCATGGCCCGCCTCGCCCTGGTCGCCGAGTACGCCCACGACCGGGTCGCGCTCAGCGTCTACCTCTGCACGGTGCTGCACGAGGCCACCGCCGACCTGTACCGGCTGAACCCGCACGACGGACCCGACCCAGCAGCGCTCTTCGCCCGCTTCCTCGCCTGGGCGCCGCGCGGCCAGCCGCCGCCCGAGGGCCGCTGATCCACTCCGTGTGCGGCATGTCGGGGTGTTCCGGGCGGCTGGACAACGCGACATGCCGCATCGGGAGTGGATCAAGGGTGGATCAAGGCCGTCAGGGGTGGGTCATTCGGAGCAGGTCGAGGGCCTCGTCGAGCTGCTGCTCGGAGAGCTTGCCGGAGTCCACGTGACCGCGGGCGATCACCACCTCGCGGATCGAGGTCTGCTTGGCCAGCGCCTCCTTGGCGACCGAGGCGGCCTCGTCGTACCCGATGTAGCGATTGAGCGGGGTGACGATCGACGGCGAGCCCTCCGCGTACGCCAGGCAGACGTCGGCGTCCGCGACCACGCCGGCCAGCAGACGGTCGGCGAAGAGCCGGCTCGACGCGGCCAGCAGCCGGACCGACTCCAACAGGTTGCGGCCCATCACCGGAAGCATCACGTTCAGCTCGAAGTCGCCCTGCGAGCCGGCGAAGGCCACCGCCGCATCGTTGCCGATCACCTGCGCGCAGACCTGCCGCATCGCCTCGGCGACCACCGGGTTCACCTTGCCGGGCATGATCGACGAGCCGGGCTGGAGGTCGGGGATGCGCAGCTCGCGGAGCCCGGCCCGGGGGCCGGAGCCCATCCACCGGATGTCGTTGGCCACCTTGTAGAGGCCGACCGCGATGGTCCGAAGCTGGCCGGAGGTCTCCACCAGGGCGTCCCGGGCGCCCTGCGCCTCGAAGTGGTTACGGGCCTCGGTCAGCGGCAGCCCGGTCGAGGCGCACAGCTTCTCGATCACCTTCGCGGCGAAGCCCAGCGGCGTGTTGATGCCGGTGCCGACGGCGGTGCCGCCGAGCGGCAGCTCGGCCAGCCGGGGCAGCGCCCCCTCCAGCCGCTCGACGCCGTAGCGGACCTGGGCGGCGTACCCGCCGAACTCCTGGCCCAGAGTCACCGGCGTGGCGTCCATCAGGTGGGTACGCCCGGCCTTGACCACGGTCTCGAACTCGGCGGCCTTGCCCTCCAGCGCCTCGGCCAGGTGCTTCAGCGAGGGGAGCAGATCCTCGACCACCGCCTGGGTGGCGGCCAGGTGGATCGACGACGGGAAGACGTCGTTGCTGGACTGCGACGCGTTGACGTGGTCGTTCGGGTGCACGTTGCGGCCCAGCTCGCGGCTCGCCAGCGTGGCGATCACCTCGTTGGTGTTCATGTTGGACGAGGTGCCCGAGCCGGTCTGGAAGACGTCCACCGGGAACTGGTCGTCGTACCCGCCGTCCGCCACGTGCGCCGCAGCCGTGGCGATCGCGTCGGCCACATCCGCGTCGATCACGCCCAGTTCGGCGTTGACCTGCGCCGCCGCGCCCTTGATCTGCGCCAGGGCCTTGATCTGGGCCGGTTCGATGCCCCGCCCGGAGATCGGGAAGTTCTGCACCGCGCGCTGGGTCTGCGCCCGCCACAGCGCCTCGGCGGGCACCTCCACCTCGCCCATCGAGTCGCGTTCGATCCGGTAGCCGGTCGCCTCTGGAGTCGTCACGCGTACCATCCTGCCGCGCCCGCCGCCGACTCGCAGATGATCGCTCAGTCCAGCTCGGCGAGCTGCCGCGCCACGTCGTCCTGCTCCGGCGACTCCACCTGCCGCAACAGCGCCAGCGCACGTGTCCAGTGGGACCGGGCGGCGACCGGGTCGCTGAGCCGCAGGCAGCGGGCGATGCCGTCCAACGCCCGGGCCTGCTCGGAGCGGGCGCCCAGCCGGGTGGCGTCCTGGAGCACCCGCCGGTGCAGGTCCAGCGCGCTCGACACGTCACCCTGGTCGAGGATCGCCCGGGCCAGCAGGTTGCGCGAGCCGCACTGCGCGATGCGGTCGCCGACGTCCGTCATCGCCATCAGCGCTTCCCGATGCAGGACGGCGGCCCGCTCCGGGTTTCCGGCCTCGCGTTCCATGATTCCCAGCTCGTTGAGCACCTCGCCCTCGCCGTAGCGGTTGCCCTGCTGCCGCTTGAAATGCAACGCGAGCCGCAGAAAGCGCAACGCGCCCGGCCGGTCGCCGAGGCGGGCCCGGATGGCACCGAGGTGACCGACCGCGTAGCAGACGCTCGCGAAGTCGCCGACCTGTCGCGCGATCTGAAGCTGCCGGCGGGAGACGGCCCGCGCCTCCTCGTACCGGCCGCGGAACATCAGCAGCAGCGCGTGGTTGTTGAGCATCGCCGAGATGGCCGCCGGCTGGTCGGCCCTCCGCGCCAGCGCCAGCGCCGCTTCGAGGTGGGTCATCGCGGGTGCGAAACGCTGATCGGCCGCGTACGCGATGGCGAGGTTGCGGCGGACCATCGCCTCGCCGTTCCGGTCCCCGAGGCGTTGCCGCAGGTGGAGGGCGACCTCCATGATGTCGACGACGTCGCTGTGGCGGCCGAGCCGGAAGTACGCCGACGACAGGTAGTTGCGGACGGTGGCGATGGCGGCGGCATCGTCGAGCTGTTCGGCGGCCGCCAGAGCCTCGGTGTGCGTCTCGATGAGTTCGTCGAGGTGCCCGCCGCGGTAGAGGTAGAACCAGGCCGACCGGGCCAGCTGCCAGCAGTGCCGCCGCAGCCCCTCGGACGCGGCCATCCGGACCAGCGCCGGCAGCGCGGCCCGGTTGGCGTCGAACCATCGGACCCCCTCCGGCGCGCACGCCCGGACCAGATCGGGCCGGGTCGGCGGCGGCAGGACGACCGCGGATCGACTGGCCACCGGTTCGATCCCGGCCGAGATCGCGGCGGCCACGTGCAGGTGGTGGTCGAGCAGCCGCTCCGCGCCGGCGAACCGGTCCGGTCCGGATTCGGTGGCCGCGAGCAGCTGCCGGGCGTACTCCCGCATCAGGTCGTGGAAGCGGAACCGCCCCGGCTCCGGCTCGTCCACGAGGTGGGCGTCGACGAGCTCGTCCAGCACGTCCTGCGCGTCCGGTAGCGACACGTCGGCCAGCGCGGCAGCGACCGTGTTGTCGAAGGTGTCCCCCGGGTGCAGGCCGAGCAGCCGGAAGACCCGCTGCGCCGGTGGCGACACCTGGGCGTACGACAGGGCGAACGCCTGCGCCACCGAGCGCTCCCCCAGCGCGAACTCGGTCAACGGGGCACGCCCGGCCACCAGTCGTTCGGCCAGGTCGGCGATGCGCCAGCGCGGCCGGTGCGCGAGCCGGGCGCCGGCCAGCCGGATCGCCAGCGGCAGGTGGCCACAGCGGCGGACCACCTCGGCGGCGGCGTCCGGCTCGGCGCCTACCCGGTCGGCACCCACCACTCGGGCCAGCAGTTCGACCCCCTCCGCGGGAGCCAGCACGGCCAGGGAGGACGGCTTGCCACCGTCCAGACCGGTCAGGCGACGCCGGCTGGTGATCAGCGTGAGGCAGTCCCGACCATTCGGGAGCAGCGGCGCGACCTGGGCGGCGCTGGCCGCGTTGTCCAGCACGACGATCGCCCGCCGCCCGGACAGCTCGCTGCGCCAGAGCGCCGCCCGCTCGTCGGGGTCGGACGGGATGCGCTCGCCGGGCACTCCGAGCTGACGCAGCAGCCCAGCGAGCGCCGCGGCAGGCTGCGCCGGTTCCCGGTCGCTGTGCCCGTACAGGTCGACGAAGAGGTGGGCGTCGGGGTAGCGGTCGCCGAGGGCGGTCGCCAGGTGCACGGCGAGCGTCGTCTTGCCGCTGCCCGCCATCCCGTCGATCAGGTGGATCCGGGCCCCGTCATCCTCGATCTCCTTGACCAGCCGGGCCACCGTCTCCTGCCGGCCGGTGAAGTCGCTGATCGCCCGGGGCAGCGCGCGGACGGGGGTGCCCTGGTCCGCCGGGCCGGTCACCGCCAGGTCACCGGCGAGCACCCGCTGGTGCAGCTCCTGGAGCGCGGCGCCGGGCTCGATGCCCAGTTCCTCGGCGTAGATCCGGCGACCCTCCCGGTAGACGGCGAGGGCGTCGGCCTGCCGGCCGACCGCGGAGAGGGCGAGCATCAGCTGGCCGCGCAGCCGCTCCCGCAGCGGATGGCGGTCGACGCTCTCGGTCAGCTCGTCGATCAGGTCCGCCGCCTGCCGCAGCCGCAGCTTGACGTCAACGCACTCCTCCAGCGCCGCGAGCCGCTGCTCGTCGAGGGCCTGCGCCCGGCGCCGCACGCTCCGGCTGGCGATGCCGCTCAGTGCCGGGCCCCGCCACAGCGCCAGGGCGGCCCGGTAGTGGCTGCGGGCACTGGTCGGCTGGCCGGCAGCGACCGCCGCCCGGGCCGCCTCCACCCGGCGGGCGAAGACCTCGGCGTCCAGGTCGGCCGGATCGACCCGGATGCCGTACCCGACGGGATCGGTGACGATGACCTCCGGCGGCAGCCCGAGCCCGGCCAGGCGCTGGCGCAGTCGGGACACGCAGATCTGGAGCTGGGTGCGCGCGGTGGCCGGGGGATTCTCCTCCCAGACCGCGTCGACCAGCTCCTCGATGGGCACCACCCGGCCGGCGCGCAGCAGGAGGGTGGCGAGCACGATCCGGTCCCGCCCCGCGGTGACGGTGGATTCACCACCGCCGACCCGCAGGGGTCCCAGGATGCCGAACCGCATCTGCGCCCCCGTACGCCTTTTGTGCACCTTCCTGCAGCGTAGCCCGCTGGTCGTGGATCACCGGCGGGCAGGCGATAGCGATCTGATAGCGGATCGACAGCGGCAACCGTGACACTCGTGCGCGGGTTGTCGGTGACGGCATCCGACGGGGGCGGTGCGCCCTCCGGGCGAACACCCGGCGGGCGCACCGATGTCGATGAGCGGCAGGCGGGGAATGGGACGCCGGTGGTGTCTGTCCCATCCCCGTGCCGCATCGGCCCGCCTCCATCGGCCGAAAGCCGGGCGCGCGCGACGCCATCACGTACTTAAGATCATGGAAATCCTGTCACTCCCTTCGGAGGCTTCACCTTGCACGACAACGGGGGTTCCACCGGCGTGCCCACGGCACGTCGTCGGCGCGTATCGCGCCGGTTCCTCACCGCGGGCCTCGCGGCCCTGCTCACCACCACGGGCGCCCTGACGATCACCGGCCAGCCGGCATCGGCCCTGCTCAACTACGTTCGGCCGGTCGAGGTGGCCTGGACGGACAACGCCCAGCCCACCCGCTCCTTCACGGCGGAGGACGACACCCTGCCGGTCGGCACGTGGCAGACCACGTCCGGCGACAAGCACACGTCCCGGGCGTACTTCACCTTCGACCTCACGCCCTACCACGGGCAGCGGATCATCAGCGCCCGCGCGGTGACGGGCGAGCGGTCCGTGACCGACTGCGACAAGCCGCGGGAACTCCAGCTCTGGCGGACCGAGAACCCGGCCACCGCGCCGACCTGGAAGACCGCTCCCGCCACCATCGAGAAGCTCGCCGACATCAGCCTCCCCGACGCGCCCTGCCCGTCGACCTACCTGTCCACGCTGATCAGCGACGCGGTGACCAAGGCGGTCGCGGCGAAGCAGGACAAGCTCACCCTCATGCTCCGCATCGGCGAGCACGAGGACGGCATCCACTGGGGCCGGCGCGTCAAGACCCTCGGCGTCTCGCTGGAGCACAACCGCGCGCCGGACGTCCCCACCAAGCTCAGCGCCGGCGGCGTCGCCTGCCGGGACGGCCTGTTCATCGGTACGACCCGGCCGGAGCTCCAGGCCCTGCTGACCGACCCGGACGTCAACGAGACCGGCGGCGGCGACCAACTGAAGGCGACCTTCGCCTGGTGGCCGGCGGACCGGCCCGCCGAGCGGACCGAGTTCGCGTACCCGTACACGATGTCCTCGGGCTACTGGTTCCGGTACACGGTGCCGGACGGCGTGATGGTGAACGGCGGCACGTACGCCTTCAGCGTCCGCGCCACCGACCAGTACGGCGACACCTCCGACTGGTCGCCGGAGTGCCGGTTCACCATCGACACCCAGCGGCCGTCGGCTCCCGCGGTCACCTCGACCGACTACCCGGCCGCGCCGTACCAGCCGACCGCGTTCGGGCCGAACATCCCGGGGAAGTTCACCTTCTCCGCCAACGGCTCGGACGACGTCAAGAGCTACCACTACTCGGGCTACGACGGTTCCGGCCAGGTCGACGCCGAGGGCCTCGGCGGGTCGGCGACCGCCACCTACACCCCGAAGAGCGCCGGCCCGCACCGGCTCTACGTGTACAGCGTGGACCGCACCGGCAACCGTTCCCAGACCGTCGAGTACTTCTTCTACGTCCGGCAGACCGCACCGCGGATCACCGACGGAAACCCGACCGGCGCGATCGGCGAGCCCCGCGAGCTGACCTTCACGCCGGGCATGGCGGACGTGGTCGAGTACACCTGGCGGCTCAACGGAGGGGAGCCGGCGACCGTGTCGGCCGCCGCCGACGGCACCGCGACGGTGACGATCACGCCGCGTCAGGCCGGCTCCAACAAGGTCACCGTGACCAGCCGGACGGCGGACGACCTGCCCAGCGGCGAGGGGACCTACTACTTCTACCTGGCCACCATGCCGACCGTCTCCTCGCCGGAGTACCCGACGGACGCCACGGACGGCGCCCTCGTCGGCACCCCCGGCACGTTCACCTTCGCCCCGGGCATGGCCGGGGTGACCGAGTACGTCTGGTCGGTCAACGGCGGTGAGCAGCACACCGTGGCCGCGCGTGAGGACGGCACCGCCAGCGTCACGTTCACCCCGACCTGGGGCGGCCTCCAGTGGATGGAGGTGTTCAGCCGCACCGGCGACGGCGTCGAGTCGGAGACCACCTCCGCCTACTTCGTCGCCGTCTCGCACGCCCCGGAGGTCAGCTCGGCCGACTACCCGATGTACCAGGAGAGCGGCGGCCCGGCGGCGACCGGCGAGTTCACCTTCCGCCCGGCCCACGAGGGCGTCACGGAGTACGTCTACGACTTCGGTGCCGGCCCGAAGACCGTCGCGGCGGCGGCCGACGGCACCGCGACCATCAACTGGACGCCGGGGTCGTACCCGGTGGACTCCAGCGGGTGGGTGCGGCTCACCGTACGGGAGAAGATCGGCGACGTCGTCTCCGACGAGACCGAGTACTCCTTCATCCTCGGCAAGCTGGCGCCGACGGTAACCAGCGAGGACTATCCGGCCGGCGGCGGCGGGACGGGCGGTGGCCCTGGCGTCCCCGGGCAGTTCACCCTGGCCGCCCACATGCCGGGCACCACCGAGTTCGTCTACCGCTACGGCGACGAGGAGCACACCGTGGCGGCCGGCCCGGACGGCACCGCCACCATCACCCTCACCCCCTATGAGGGCGGCAACTACCTCTTCGTGTCCAGCCGAACCGCCTCGGGCATCACGTCCGGGGAGGACTACTACTACTTCTACGTGGCCTACCCGAGCTGATTCCGGGAGTCGAGAAGGGGCGCCGGGCGGAGTTCGCCCGGCGCCCTTTTTCGTGTACGGGGGAGGTCAGCGCCGGCCGACGGTGAGCACCGGCTTGGTGACCTCGGCGAAGAAGTCGTTGCCCTTGTCGTCGACCACGATGAAGGCGGGGAAGTCCTCCACCTCGATCTTCCAGACCGCCTCCATGCCCAGCTCCGGGTACTCCAGGACCTCGACGTGCTTGATGCAGTCCTGGGCGAGCCGGGCGGCCGGGCCGCCGATCGAGCCGAGGTAGAAGCCGCCGTGCTCATGGCAGGAGCGGGTGACCTGGGCGGAGCGGTTGCCCTTGGCCAGCATCACCATCGAGCCGCCGGCCGCCTGGAATTTCTCCACGTACGCGTCCATCCGGCCGGCGGTGGTCGGGCCGAAGGAGCCGGAGGCGTACCCCTCGGGGGTCTTCGCCGGGCCGGCGTAGTAGACGGCGTGGTCGCGCAGGTACTGCGGCATCGGCTCGCCCGCGTCCAACCGCTCGGCGATCTTGGCGTGCGCGATGTCCCGGGCCACCACGAGCGGGCCGGAGAGCGAGAGCCGGGTCTTCACCGGGTACTTGGAAAGCTCGGCGCGGATCTCGTCCATCGGGCGGTTGAGGTCGACCCGCACCACCTCGGACGAGTCGAGGTGCGCCTCGGTGACGTCGGGCAGGAAGCGCGCCGGGTCGGTCTCCAGCCGCTCCAGCCAGACGCCGGACGGCGTGATCTTGGCGACCGCCTGGCGGTCGGCGGAGCAGGAGACGGCGATGGCCACCGGGCAGGAGGCGCCGTGCCGGGGCAGCCGGACGACCCGCACGTCGTGGCAGAAGTAGCGCCCGCCGAACTGGGCGCCGATGCCGAAGTTGCGGGTCAGCTCCAGCACCTCCGCCTCCAGCTCCAGGTCCCGGAAGCCGTGCGCGCTCATCGAGCCGGCGGTGGGCAGCGCGTCGAGGTACTTCGCGGAGGCGTACTTGGCGGTCTTCAGGGCGTACTCGGCGGACGTGCCGCCGATGACGATGGCCAGGTGGTACGGCGGGCAGGCCGCGGTGCCGATCAGCCGCAGCTTCTCCTCCAGGAACTGCATCATCCGCGTCGGGTTCAGCAGCGCCTTGGTCTCCTGGTAGAGGT
>JBARAE010000493.1:0-2255 GCA_049791715.1 Micromonospora sp. | reverse complement strand
GCGCTGGCCGGCGCGGGCGGGCGCGTCCCGCAGGCTCGGCGGCAGCGCCGCCAGCACCTTCAGCTCGGCGGCGGCCACCGCGTCGGCGAGCCCCATGGCACCGGCCGGGCCGGGCAGTCCGGCCAGGAAGAGCGCCTCCGCCTCGTCCCGGGTCAGCCCGGTCAGCCGGGTCCGGTAGCCGCCCAGCAGCCGGTAGCCGCCGGAGCGGCCCCGGTCGGCGTAGACCGGCACTCCGGCGGCGGAGAGCGCCAGCACGTCGCGGTAGACGGTGCGCTCGGAGACCTCCAGCTCGCGGGCCAGCTCGGTCGCGGTCATCGTCTCCCGTGACTGCAGGAGCAGGAGCAGCGAGATCAACCGGGACGCGCGCACCCGTCCATTGTTCAGGAAGGGCCCCCTCTCAACCCCTCCGGTAGAGCACGGGCCCCCTGCTAACGCGGGTTTGCCGATGCGGCCGACCGCTAGGCTCAGCGGTCGTGGACGCACCCCGCCTCGTTGCCCCCGTGACCGGAGCCGCCACCCGGTTTCTCACCGGCGCCGGTCTGCTGCTGCGCGGCATCGGCCTCTACGTCCGCAGCCCCGGCCTGATGCTGCTCGGCGTCGTGCCGGCGCTCATCTCCGGCGCGCTCTTCCTCATCGGGCTGGTGGCGCTGGTGTACTTCGTGGACGATCTCGCCGCGCTGGTCACCCCGTTCGCCGACGACTGGCAGTCGACCGCCCGCAGCGTGGTCCGGGTGATCGCCGGGCTGGCCTTCCTGGGTTTCGGCGGCCTGCTCGGCGTGCTCACCTTCACCGCCGTCACGCTCGCCATCGGCGACCCCTTCTACGAGAGGATCTCCGAGCGGGTGGAGGAGCGGTACGGCGGCACCCCGGGTGCGGTCGAGGTGCCGTTCTGGGCGTCGCTACGACGCACCGTCCTGGATTCGCTGCGGCTGGTGGCCATCTCGGCGCTGGTGGGCGTACCGCTCCTCGCCGCCGGCTTCATCCCGGTGGTGGGTCAGACCGTCGTACCGGTGGTCGGGGCGGCGGTGGGCGGCTGGTTCCTCGCCCTCGAACTGGTCGGCGCCCCCTTCTACCGGCGCGGGATGCGGCTGCCGGACCGCCGCTCACTGCTGAAGGCGGACCGGCCCACCACGCTCGGCTTCGGGGTGGCCGTCTTCGTCTGCTTCCTGATCCCGCTCGGCGCGGTGCTGGTGATGCCGGCCGCCGTGGCGGGGGCCACCCTGCTCGCGCGCCGGTCGCTCGGCCAGTCCATCGAGGAGCGCTGACATGCAGATCACCCTGGTCGAGGGGGACATCACCGCCCAGCACGTCGACGCGATCGTCAATGCGGCGAACTCCTCCCTGCTCGGCGGCGGCGGTGTGGACGGGGCGATCCATCGCAAGGGCGGGCCCGCCATCCTGGAGGAGTGCCGGGCGTTGCGCTCCTCCCGGTACGGCCGCGGCCTGCCCACCGGCCAGGCGGTCGCCACCACGGCCGGCAACCTGCCGGCTCGCTGGGTCATCCACACCGTCGGGCCGGTCTTCTCGGCCGGCGAGGACCGGTCGGCGCTGCTGCGCGACTGCTACGCGAACGGACTCCGAGTTGCCGACGAACTCGGGGCGGTCACCGTGGCCTTCCCGCTGATCTCCGCCGGCATCTACGGCTGGCCGGTCGACGACGCGGTACGCCAGGCGCTGACCGTGCTGCGCGCGGCCACCCCGGCACACGTCGGCGAGGCGCGGCTGGTGCTCTTCGGCGCGGACACGTACGCCACGGCCGAGCGGGTCGCCGCCGCTCACTGAGCGCCGCGGAGATGGGAGAGCGATGGTGAGACACCGAACCCCGCACCACCGGCGATTCCTGCTCGGCGTCGTCCTGCTCGCCACCGTGGTCGGCGGGTCCGCCTGCACGGACCACGCCGGACGCTCGTCGGTGGTGCCCTCGCCGAGGGCGAGCGCCTCGGCGGCCGGGACGCCGGCCGACATGCCGCGGTACCTCGCCGCGGCGGACGACGCCAACGTTGAGGAGTCGGGCACCGTCATCGCGGCCAGCGCACGACCCACCGTCACCCTGCAGGGCGCAGGCCTGCTCACCATGGTCATCCGTGACGAGGGCGGCGGGGCCCCGGTCGGCACGGACACCGTGGAGCTGAGGCTCGCCGCCACCACCCGCGGGTCGGCGGTGTGGATCATCCCGGCGGGTGACGCCCGGGCCGCCGTGGCGTACCAGATCCAGCGCGCCTGACCGGAGGGTCGGCGGCCGGTCGCGTCGGGGG
>JBARAE010000492.1:0-1638 GCA_049791715.1 Micromonospora sp. | reverse complement strand
CCCTGGGCGGGCGCGAGCGCCGACGGGTCCAGCCCAGCCGTGCCGCCGCCGGGCGCTCCCAGCAGCCCGGCCAGATCCGTCGGAGCGGCGGTACGGGTGCCACCGGGCTGCACCACCCCGGCGATCGGGGCGCGCAGGGTGAGCGCGTCGACCGTCGCCTTCGCCAGGTCGTACGCCTGCTGGGCCTGGAGGCGCTGCGCGGTCGACAGCGCGCCGACGGCCGAGTTCAGCCCGGCCACCCCGCGCTGCACGGCGTTGACCGCCCGGTCGGCGGCGCGGGCGGCCGACTCGTACTGCCGCTGCGCGGACTCGACCTGAAGCAGCAGCGCGGACCGCAACTGCGGGTCGCCGATCTTCCCCGCGGCCTTTCGCGCGGCGTCGAACGCCTCGGCGGCGGCCCGATCGGTGCCACGCCGGCTGCCGCCCAGGTCACCGGTGGCGACGCCCCGGCCGGCGCGCTTCGCGGCGCGCAGTGCCTCGCGGGCCTGCTTGAGCCGGTCCTGGGCCGACGGCGAGCTGATGACCGCCAGCACCTGGCCGCGGCGGACCCGCTGGCCGGGCTGGACGCGCAGGCTGGCGACGGTGCCGTCGGCGGGCGCGGTGAGGGTCGCGGCGGCCCGCGCGGTGACCGTGGCCGGGGCGTCGATCACCTCCGTGACGGCGGACCGGCCGACCTGCGCGAGCGAGACGGGCGACTTGTCGTCCCCGCAGGAGGCCGCGGTGGTGCCGGTCAGGACGACCACGGCGAGGAGGGCGGTGAGCAGGCGGGGCCGGGTGGCTGCGGGCAGCCGTGGCGAGTGGGTGCGGACCACCTGGCCCATGCTACGACCCGTCAACGACGGTCGAACGGCCCAGCCGGCTCAGCCCGCGACCGCGCGGACGTAGCCGACGCAGTCGTCGTGCAGGGTCGACCACTGCTCGCCGAACGCCTGGTCGGACGCCTCGTCGAGGGACCGGTCGTCGTGTACCACGGCCTTGAAGAAGTCGAGCACCCGCTGCTCGCCGTACCGGTCGACGAGGTGCCGGAAGGCGAGGTAGCCGACACCGTAGCTGCCGCCCACCCGGTCGTCGGCCGCGTCGTCGGCCGGGGCCAGATCGTCCAGCCGGCCGTTCCAGCCGCCCCGGACGAGTTTCCGCACCTCGGCCAACCCTTCATAGTGGTTCACCGGTTGGCCGTCTGCGCCGGCGTACTCGGCCAGGCCCTCCACCAGCCACCAGGCGGCCTTGTTCGAGTAACCGCCGTCGGGCAGCGAGGCGGCGTGGGTGAGCTCGTGTCGGAGCAGATCGTCGACCCCGGTCGGCGAGAGACTCTGGGCGTTGAGCACCACGTCGTGGTGACCGCCGCCGACGCCGACGGCGTACCCGGCGGTCCACTTGGGGCGACCGCCGCCGTACCAGTGCTGCCACTCGGTACGGCCGGCGTAGTAGATCAGGTAGCGGTCGGGGGGCGAGTCGCTCACCGCGTACAGGTCGGCCACCCGGGCCGCCGCCTCGGCCTCGGCGAGCAGGCCGGGCAGCTTACGGCGGAACGCCGGCGTGGTGGCCACGACCGTCCGCTTCCCCACCGCCACCGCCAGGTCGCTGACCTCCCAGGGCCGGGCTCCCGCCGGCTTCGACCGGGACTCCTCGACGGCGAGG
>JBARAE010000491.1:0-4344 GCA_049791715.1 Micromonospora sp. | reverse complement strand
GCGGACGCCCTCGGCGAGTTCGGCGCTCAGCGTGCGCAGGGCGGCCAGCCCGGCCGCCTCGTCCGGGGCGTCGAGCAGGCAGCGGACCAGGGCGCTGCCGACGATGACCCCGTCGGCGTACCCGGCGACGGTGCCGGCCTGCGCGCCGGTGCCCACGCCCAGCCCGACCCCGACCGGCAGGTCGGTGACCGCGCGCAGCCGGGAGACCAGGATCGGCGCCGCCTCGGAGGTCTGCGACCGGGCGCCGGTGACGCCCATGATCGCGGTGGCGTAGACGAAGCCGCGGCAGTGCTCCACCGTCATTTTCAGCCGCGCGTCGGTGGAGGACGGCGAGACGAGGAAGGTCCGGTCCAGCCCGTACGCGTCGGAGGCGGCCAGCCACTCGTCCGCCTCGTCGGGGATCAGGTCCGGGGTGATCAGCCCGGTGCCGCCGGCCGCCGCGAGATCCCGGGCGAACGCGTCGACGCCGTACTGCTCGATCGGGTTCCAGTAGGTCATGGTGACCACGGGGGCCCCGGTGGCCGCGACCGCCTCGATGATACGCAGCGTGTCCGCGGTACGGACGCCGCCGGCCAAGGCGATGTCGCTGGCCTTCTGGATCACCGGCCCGTCCATCACCGGGTCGGAGTACGGGATCTCCACCTCGATGACGTCCACCCCGGCCTCGACCATGGCGGTCATCGCGGCGATGCTGCCCTCGACGGTGGGGAACCCGGCCGGCATGCAGCCGACCAGCACGGCCCGCCCGTCGGCCCGGGCCTTGTCGAAGGCCGCCCCGATCCGACTCATGATCACTCCTTGTCGAGGATGCCGAAGTACTCGCCGGCGGTGTGCACGTCCTTGTCACCCCGACCGGAGAGGTTGACCACGATGACCGGCTCCCGGCCCAGCTCGGCGGCGAGCCGCGGGGCGATCTGGAGGGCGCCGGCGAGGGCGTGCGAGCTCTCGATCGCCGGGATGATCCCCTCGGTACGGCAGAGCAGCTCGAACGCGGCCATCGCCTCCCGGTCGGTCACCGGCGCGTACGTGGCCCGCCCGCTGTCGTGCAGCCAGGCGTGCTCGGGGCCGACACCCGGGTAGTCGAGGCCGGCCGAGATGGAGTGCGACTCGATCGTCTGGCCGTCCTCGTTCTGCAGCACGTACGTCCGGGTGCCGTGCAGCACGCCGGAGGAGCCGCCGGTGATGCTGGCCGCGTGCCGGCCGGTCTCCACGCCCTCGCCGCCGGCCTCGAAGCCGTACAGCCGGACCTCGCTGTCCGGCACGAAGGCGTGAAAGACGCCGAGCGCGTTGGAACCGCCGCCGACGCAGGCGGCGACCGCGTCCGGCAGCGCGCCGGTCAGGTCGAGGCACTGCTGACGGGCCTCCTCGCCGATGCCCCGGACGAAGTCCCGGACCATCTCCGGGAACGGGTGCGGGCCGGCCGCGGTACCGATCAGGTAGTGGGTGTCGTCGACGTTGGCCACCCAGTCCCGCATCGCCTCGTTCATCGCGTCCTTGAGGGTGCGCGAGCCGGTGGTGACCGGGACGACGGTGGCGCCGAGCATCCGCATCCGCGCCACGTTGAGCGCCTGCCGCTCGGTGTCCACCTCGCCCATGTAGACCACGCACTCGAGGTCGAACAGGGCGGCGGCGGTGGCGGTGGCCACGCCGTGCTGGCCGGCGCCGGTCTCGGCGATCACCCGGGTCTTGCCCATCCGCTTGGTCAGCAGGGCCTGACCGAGCACGTTGCGCACCTTGTGCGCCCCGGTGTGGTTCAGGTCCTCCCGCTTGAGCAGGATCCGGGCCCCGGCCTTGGCGGAGAACCGCTCGGCGGAGTACAGCAGCGACGGGGTGCCCGCGTAGTCGCGCAGCAGGGCGTCGAACTCGGCGAGGAACGCCTCGTCGGTCATCGCCTTGCGGTACGCGGCGTCGAGCTCGTCGAGCGCGGCGACCAGCGCCTCGGGGACGAACCGGCCGCCGAAACGGCCGAAGTGACCGGCGGCGTCGGGGAGCTGGCCGGCCGGGGCGTTGGCGCTCATCGCGGTGTCCTCTCGCTGCGGAGTCGTGCGGACCCGGCGCGGGGTCAGCGCACCGGGCGGGGCGTGGCCGGGTGGTTGCCGGCGTTGACCAGCTCGGCGACCGCCTCGCGGGGGCTCTTCTGGGTGACCAGCCCCTCGCCGACCAGGACCGCGTCGGCGCCCGCCGAGGCGTACCGGATGAGGTCGTGCGGGCCGCGCACGCCGGACTCGGCGATCTTGACGACGCTGCTGGGCAGGCCGGGCGCGATCCGCTCGAACACCGAGCGGTCGACCTCCAGGGTACGCAGGTCACGGGCGTTGACCCCGATCACCTGTGCGCCGGCCTCCAGGGCCCGGTCGGCCTCCTCCTCGTTGTGCACCTCGACGAGCGCGCACATGCCCAACGACTCGATTCGCTCCAGGAGCCCGACCAGCACGTTCTGTTCGAGCGCGGCGACGATGAGCAGCACCAGGTCGGCGCCGTGGGCGCGGGCCTCGTGCACCTGGTAGCTGGAGACCACGAAGTCCTTGCGGAGCACCGGGATGTTCACCGCGGCCCGCACGGCGGCCAGGTCGTCGAGCGACCCGCCGAACCAGCGGCCCTCGGTGAGCACACTGATCGCCCGCGCGCCACCGGCGGCGTACTCGCCGGCCAGGTCGGCCGGGTCGGCGATCTCCGCCAGCCGCCCCTTGGACGGCGAGGAGCGCTTGACCTCGGCGATCACGGCCACGCCGGGCCGGCGCAGGGCCGCGTACGCGTCCAGCGGCGGCGGCGCGGCGGCAGCCAGCTCGCGGATCCGCTCCAGCGGGACCTGTTCCTGGCGCCGGGCCACGTCCTCACGCACGCCGGCCAGGATCTCGTCGAGCACGCCTGCGGACGCTGCCGGACCGGCCTCGTCCCCCTCCGCGTGCGCATGCTCAGCAGTCACCAACGGACTCCCCTCTCCGGGTGTCATGGGCCGATGCTAGGGGGCGCCACCTGGCGACAAGTGCCGGGGGTATGGCGCTCCTCACGAAATGGGCTGTGGCATCATGGCCGACTTCATGTGAACTACATGTCACAGAGCGCCACTGCGCCCATCGACCGGGGTCATCGCACCTGGTCGACCGCCGCCGCCGGATCCATCGATCACGGCCCATGCCCTATCTCACCACGCCGGGCCGTCGGCCGCAGGACGACGACGCCGCTCGATGCTGTGACCAAACTCAAGGACGAACGGCCCTGCCCAGGTCATACACCCCGGACGGACAGTTGACCTGGCCTTCACGGCCACGAAACGTGAGCCGGTCAGGATCCTCGTCGGGCAGACTCGATGCGGCGCCTGCCCACCGTCGCCAATGATCTCCATGCGGGGTGACCATGAGCACCAACGGACCGAACTCGATCGGACTGACCACCATCTCCCGGACCGTCGCGTCGCTCGCCGTCGGCGTGGTGCACACCCTCGAACGCGCCGTTGTCGGCGACGCCCGGATGCGGACCGCCCGAGGCAACGCCTGGGAGGCGGTCTGCGCCGACCGGGCCCGTGCCGAGCAGCGCCGCGAGCTGGACCGCCTGGTGGCCGAGCTGGCCGCCGCGCGCGCCGCCGCCCGAGACCGCCGCGAGGCCCGGGACTCCGAGCCGGTGCCGCGGGAGCGCCGCGAGATCCGCAACCCGCTGTCGGTCAGCTGACCGTCGGGTCCTCGCCCCGGTCCAGCGCGTCCCACGCCTCCCGGGTGCCCCGGCCCGCCACCGGTCCGTCCGACGCGGGCGGTTCGCCGGATCTGGCCGGCCGCTCGTAGCGGGCACCCATCGCCGGCCAGCCGCCACCGCGCAGCGCGGTGAGCAACCCACCGACCGTGGCGAGCAGCCCGCCGACCAGGCACAGCGCCGGCCACTGCCGGCTCACCTCACCGGCGAAGCCGGCCACCAGCCCGTACCCGCCACCGGCCGCAACGGCCAGACCGAGCAGGGCCAGCAGGCCGCCGAGCAGCCGGCGTACCCGGCCCCGGGTGGCCAGCACCGCACCGCCCCCGGCGAGCCCCACCAGGGCCAGCGCGGAGACCCACGGCAGCAGGTCCGCGCCGGTGCGGGTGTGCCGCGACGGCGGCAGCGAACCCCGGGCGGTCAGCTCCACCGACCACGTCCGGGTCGCCGCCCAGAACGCCAGGCCCGCCCCGGCCAGGCAGAGCAGCACCGCGTACGCCAGCTCGCGCCGCCCGGGCGTGCCCGGCGCGGCCGTCGACGTCGGCTCAGTCATCGGGGCCACCTTCTGTTCGCGACTGCGGGGCTCCGCTGCGCTGCACTCCTCGCGCTCACCGGAGCCACCTTTCGTTCGCGACTGCGGGGCTCCGCTGCGCTGCACTC
>JBARAE010000490.1:0-8349 GCA_049791715.1 Micromonospora sp. | reverse complement strand
CGGTCGGCTCGTCCTCGGCGACCATCGGGGTCTCCGGCTCCTCGACGGCCACCGGCGCGGCGTCCACCTCGGCCGACGCGGGCCCGGCGGCGTCGACGCGCTCCGGCTGCTCGGTGGCCTCGGTGTCGCTGCCCGGCAGGGTGGTGGCGCTGGCGGCCAGGGTGGCGGCGGCCGGGGGAGCGTCGTACTCGGCCGGGGTCGGCTCCTCGGTGACCGCGGCGGGCGCGGGCACCTCGTCCACGACGGCCTCCGGCCGGTCCTCGTCGACGGTGGCCGTCGCCGGGGCGTTCACCTCGGTCACTCCGGCCACCGGGTCACCCTCCACGATGGGTGCCGTCGGGCTCGTGGCCGCCCGCAGACCGCGCAGCACCCACCCGCCCAGCAGGCCCACCAGCAGGGCCAGGATCACGATCAGCCATTCCCCGAAACTCGACGGCACGGCAAACCTCCCTCATATGTCTGTGAAAAAGTCGCGAGAAAACTCGGGGCAGCTTTGCATACGGACGCCGCGGACAACAGGGAGGTCGGCACCTTCTCGCGCTCGTGGGACGGCTGGTGTCGACGGGTGGCGACGGCATGACCCACCGTGTAGGGAATTGGCCTCGGGTGGCCCCCGACGGGCCGGCCTAGCGCGAGGTCGCGTCCCCGTCGGACCGGTGTCGGTCCTCGTCGATGCGGCGGCGCAGGTCGGCGCCGGCCTGCCAGGCGCGTCGCGGCAGCCAGAAGTGAAGCCCGATCATGACCGGGATGAGAACGAGGAGCAGCCAGCGCATGTCGGCCTCCGTCCGCCCCGGCCACGTCGGCTACCGCGACCGCGCCGGCCCGGCGGTCTGGTGACCATGAAGTTGTCGACGCCCGAGGCGGCGTGTCGCGGCGACAAGTCGATGGTCACCAGCGGGAATGGGAGGGTGCAGGTGGCGGTGTGTGGGCCGGCGGACGCGAGCGAGGCGGAGGTCGCGTGGGCGCGGCGGGTCGGGGAGTTGCTGGCCGAGCGCGGCATCACCGTCCTCTGCGGAGGCGGTCGCGGGGTGATGGCGGCGGCCGCCGCCGGCGCCCGGTCCCGGAACGGCCTGGTCATCGCGGTACGCCCCGACGACGGCACCGATCCCGGCCCCGCCGACGTCTCCGCGTCCGTGGTGACGAACATGGGCCAGGCGCGCAACGCGATCCTCGTGTGGAGCGCCGACGCGGTGATCGCCGTGGGCGGCTCCTGGGGAACGCTGAGCGAGATGGCACTCGCCATGCGCCGGGGCGGCATCCCGGTGGCGGTGCTCAATGGCTGGCGGATCCTCGACCGGACCGGGGAGGCGGTGCCCGGCCTGCACCCGGTCGGCACTCCCGAGGAGGCGGTACGCGTAGCGCTCCGCCTCCCGGCGTGACGCCAGAACCGCCTCGGGTGGAATGCTCGCGCAGGCGATCACCCCTTCCCGGCCGTCGCGGTCGGTACGTCAGGCGGTGCGGCCGAGCGCTTCCGAACCTCCGCACGTACCGAGGCTGCACCAGCGGCGCATCCCGCTCTCGTCGAGGAACAACCAGCCGCAGTCGCGGTGCGGGCAGGCCCGGACGGTGAGCCGGCGGGCGTCGGCCAGCAGGTCGGCGGCGCTCCACGCGGCGGCGTGCACGGGCACCCGCAGGCCGGCGGCGAGATCGGGCCACCACCGGCCTCGGCCGTCGGCCCCGTGCCGGAACACCAGCACCTTCGCGGCTGCCTCCGCGCAGCGCGCCACGGCGTCGAAGGCGGACCGGTCGTTCGGGTCGGTGAGGCAGGCGTACAGCCGGGCGCGCAGGGTGCGGGCCTCGTCGAGGAGGGTGGACGCCTGGCCGGGATCGCGCCGGGCGAGTTCGGACAGCCTGCTCACCGCGACGTCGTCGATCAGTCCGGCGTGGCCGGCCCACACCGCGAGGGTGCGGTAGCCGCGCAGCCACTCCGCGCCGGGCGGGGGCGCTTCGTGCCGCCATCCGGCGAAGGTGTTGCAGAAGTCCAGCGCCGGGTGGCCGCCGACGCTCCACGGGAGGCTCTCACCGCGTACCCGTACCTCGTAGAGGCGTCGATCGGGGCGGTCCAGCCGGTGGTCCTCGCGGAGGATCCGGCGGTGCACCTCCCGCAGTCGCGGCCCGGGTTCGACGCCCAGGGACTCCACCAGCGTCTCCCGGACGGTCTGGTAGAGGGTGAGGGCGTCGGCCTGCCGGCCACCCTGGTACAGCGCGGTCATCAGGGTGGCGACGAGTTGTTCCCGGGCCGGGAGTCCGGTGACCAGCGGGGTCAGCTCGTTCACCACGCGAGCGTGCCGGCCCAGGGCGAGCTGTGCCTCGGCCCGCAGCTCGACGGCGGTGAGCCGGAGGTCCTCGAGCGGGCCGTGCAGCCGGTCGCGCAACTCCTCGTCGGCGGTGTCGGCGAGCAGCGGGCCGCGCCAGAGGGCCAACGCCCGGTCGAGCAGCGGCACCCGGTCGACCGGATCGGTGGCAGCGCTGGCCTGGTACGTGAGCCGGCTGAACTCCTCGACGTCGACGTGGTGTCCGTCGGCCTCCACCAGGTACCCGTCCCGGTGGCTGGTGATCCGGACCCCGTGGGGGTTCAGGGCGGCGCGCAACCGGCCGATGTAGGTGTGGATGGCGCCCCGGGCGGAGGCGGGCGGGTGGCCGTTCCAGAGCAGGTCGATGAGTCGGTCGGTGCTGACCAGGTGACCGAGGTCGAGCAGGAGGACGGCGAGGACGCACCGCTCCTGGCGCCGGTTGCTGAGCACGACCGGGTGGCCGTCGTGGGCCGCCTCGAAGGGGCCGAGCAGTCGGAACTCCATGTCTGCTCTGACCGTCTGGCCCCCGCCGCAGGTTGTCGTGCCGCTCGGCCGGATGGTGAGGATCTGGTGAGCGGGGTCGGTGAGCCTGGTCCGGATCGCGAGTCAACGAATGGAGAGATCATGCGTCGGACAGTGAGTGTCGGGACGGCCCTGGCGGCGGCCGCACTGGTGGTGGCCGGACCCGTCTCCCCGGCCGCGGCGGCCGGCGACGAGGGCGGGCACGGCTGGGTGCCGGCTCCGCAGACGCCGTACGAGATGCCCGCCGGGGTGCGGTGCGACTTCCCGATCCGCGTCGAGGCCGTCGTGGACGACGTCCGCATGCTGGTACTGGAGGAGTATCCGGACGGTTCGCCGCGTCGGGAGATGTACGAGGGCGACCTGCTGACCAGGGTGACGAACACGGCGACCGGGGTCAGCACACTGGTGGACGCCGGCGGCAGCGCGATGGTCGAGCACTTCACGGACGGCTCGATGACCTGGTACGTCACCGGGCCCGTGCTCTTCGGCTTCGGCGAGAACGCCGGCACCCTGCCGCGCGGCGTGTGGCAGATCGACGGGCAGTTCAAGGTGGACTTCACTCCGGTGGCGGGCTCTCCGACGTACTACAAGACCCTGACGATGGCGCACGGAACCACCCACAACGTCTGCACCGACCTCGACTGAGGTCACCCGGCGGCGGCCCCGGTCGGGCCGGATAGATTTCCGACCATGGATCTTGCGGAGCTCCAGGCCCGGGCGAGGGCCGTCGCCGACCGGTACGACCAGCACCACGTTGCCGCGGGCCGTGCGCCCTGGAGCACCGGCGACCTCGCCCTGGGCTTCGTCGGCGACGTCGGCGACCTGGCGAAGCTGGTGATGGCGGTCGACGGGCGGCGCGAGATCCCGGACGCCCGCGCGCGGCTCGGTCACGAACTGGCCGACTGCCTCTGGTCCGTCCTCGTCCTCGCCGACCGCTACGACGTGGACCTGGTCGCCGAGTTCGGCAGGATGACCGAGGGGATCGAGCGGCACCTGGGCTGAGGCAGGTCAGGCCTGCCCGGCCGCGCGGAGCAGCGCGATGTCGTGGTGGTCCACGTCGCGCAGCGGATAGCCCTCCCGGAACCGCAGCTGCTGGGCGACCGACAGGCAGGGCACCGTCCGGCCCCCGATCACGCCCTCGGCGAAGCCGTCCGCCGCGTACCCGAAGGTCTGCCCGTCCAGTCCCTGCTGGACGCCGCTGCCGTCCGGCCGGAACGCCACCGGGTGCACGTCCACCGTACGGCCGTCCGGGGCGGTCAGCTCGGCGCGTACCGGGAGCCAGTCGACGGTGGTGACGAAGCCCAGCCGGTGCAGCAGATCGAGTAGCTCCCGCTGCTGCGCCGCGTCGACGGCGAGGTCGAGGTCGCCGTGCGGCCGGCTCTGTCGGCCGGTCACCGCGTCCACCGCCCAGCCGCCGGCCACCCACACCCGCAGCCCGTGCGCGGCGAACTCGTCCAGCAGCGCGGTCACCTGGTCCCCGTTCATCCGAGGATCTTGACAGACTGGTCCCCTCTACGGCGAACGGGAAAGGATCGCGATGCGGAAGATCATCCTGTGGATGTCGATCTCCCTCGACGGCTTTTTCGCGGGACCGGACGGCGAACTGGACTGGCACCGGGTCGACGAGGAGCTGCACCAGCACTTCAACGACGAGCTGCGCCGGATGAGCGCCTTCCTGGACGGCCGCCGGACGTACGAGCTGATGGCGGATTTCTGGCCGACCGCCGACCAGGATCCGGCAGCCAGTGCGCCGATGCGGGAATTCGCCGGGATCTGGCGGGACATGCCGAAGGTCGTCTACTCCCGCACACTCCAGCGGGCCGACTGGAACAGCACCGTGGTCCGGGAGGTCGTACCGGAGGAGGTGCGGGCGCTCAAGGCGCAGCCCGGCGGCGACATGGCGGTCGGCGGCGCCGACCTGGCCGCCACCTTCCAGCGGCTCGGCCTGATCGACGAGTACCGGATCTACGTGCACCCCGCGGTCATCGGCCGGGGCAGGCCGCTGTTCCCCTCCGACACCCGGCTCGACCTGACGCTGGTGGAGAGCCGTCCGTTCGGCAACGGAGTGGTGCTGCTGCGCTACCGCTGAGGCCGGCGACGGCGTCGCGCCAGGCCGCCGTGCGGGGTGGCGGCGCACGATTCCGACGTCGTGCGGTGGTCGGTCACAATGGACGAATGGTTGCTTGGGAGTACGCCCTGCTGGTCCGCCGGTACCAGGGGCAGGGCCGCAATTTCCACGTCTCGTTCGTCTGGTACGGCCCGGACGGGTCCCGGCGGGACATCACGGCGTACGGCGACACCGCGATCGCCCACCTCAACCGGGCCGGCCGGGAGGGCTGGGAGCTGGTCTCCGCCGCCGAGGACGTGAACAACGTCCAGGGCAGCACCGAGGTGCACCGCTACCACCTCAAGCGCCCGCTCGCCTGACCGGCTAGTTTTCCTCCTACCGGTGGTGTCCCCGCCGGCCAGCCAGGGAGGAGCGGTCGTGGCCCGGTACGTCGTCGGCGTGGACTTCGGCACCCTCTCCGGCCGCGCCGTGGTGGTCGACGTGGCCGACGGCACCGAGCGGGGCAGCGCGGTCCACGCGTACCGGCACGGGGTGATCACCGAGCGGCTGCCGGGCGGGCCGGCGCTGCCGCCGGACTGGGCGCTGCAGGACCCGGCGGACCACCGGGAGGTGCTACGGGTGGCCGTGCCCGCCGCCGTCCGCGCGGCGAGGATCGACCCGGCCGACGTGATCGGCCTCGGCTTCGACGTCACCTCCTGCACTGTGCTCCCGACCCGGGCCGACGGCACCCCGCTCGCCGAGCTGCCCGAGTTCCGGGACCGGCCGCACGCCTGGCCGAAGCTCTGGAAGCACCACGCGGCCCAACCGCAGGCCGAGCGGATCAACGCCGTCGCCCGCGAGCGCGCCGAGCCGTGGCTGGCCCGGTACGGCGGCCGGGTCTCCGCCGAGTGGCAGCTCGCCAAGGCCCTGGAGGTGCTGGAGGCGGACCCGGAGGTGTTCCGCCGCGCCGAGCGCTGGATCGAGACCGCCGACTGGCTGGTCTGGCAGCTCTGCGGCCGGGAGACCCGCGCCGTCTCCGCCGCCGGCTACAAGGGGCTGCGCCAGGACGGCCGCTACCCCAGTGTGGAGTTCCTCGCCGCGCTCCACCCGGCCCTGCCGGAGCTGCTGCTCAAGGTCGACGGGCCGCTGCTCCCGCCGGCCGTGGCGGCCGGTGAGCTGACCGCCGAGGCGGCCCGGTGGACCGGCCTGCCGGCCGGCACCCCGGTGGCCGTCGGGGCCATCGACGCGCACGTCACCGCGGCGGCGGCCCGGTCGGTCGAGCCCGGGCGGATGCTCGCCGTGCTCGGCACCTCCACCTGCCTGATCATGAACTCCGACACCTGTCACGAGGTGCCCGGAGTCTGCGGGGTGGTCGAGGATGGCGTCACCGCCGGCGCCTGGGGTTACGAGGCCGGGCAGAGCGGCGTGGGTGACATCTTCGCCTGGTACGTCGAGCGGGCACTGCCCGCGTCGTACGCCGAGGAGGCCCGGCGGCGGGGCGTCTCGCCGTACGCGCTGCTGGACTCGCTCGCCGCGGTGCAGCCGGTCGGCGGGCACGGGCTCCTGGCCCTGGACTGGCACAGCGGCAACCGGTCCGTGCTGATGGACCACGAGCTGAGCGGCGTGCTGGTCGGGTTGACCCTGGCCACCCGCCCGGAGGAGATCTGGCGGGCGCTGCTGGAGGCGACCGCGTTCGGCGCCCGGACGGTCGTCGACGCGTTCGAGGCCGCCGGGGTGCCGGTGCGGGAGCTGACCGCCGCCGGTGGACTCACCGCCAACCGGTTGCTGCTGCGGATCTACGCCGACGTGCTGGGCCGGCCGCTGCACGTGGTGGACAGCGACCATCCGGCCGCCCTGGGCGCGGCGATCCACGCGGCGGTGGCCGCCGGGGCGTACCCGGACGTGGAGACCGCCTCGGCCGCGATGGGCGCCGGGCACCGCGAGACCTGGCACCCAGACCCGGCCCGGGCCGCCGCCTACGACGAGCTGTACGCCGAGTACCGCGCCCTGCACGACCACTTCGGCCGGGGCGGCACCGACGTCCTGCACCGCCTCCGCGCCCTCCGCAACCACGCCCGCACCCCCTGACGGCGCCCCCGCCCCCCTTGAGTTGATCAAGAAGTTTTGGTCTCCGAGAGGCCGCTATCCGGACCAAAACTTCTTGATCACCCGGGCGGGCGGGGCGCGGTGGGGTGGGGCGGCGGGGCGGACAGGGCGACACCCCGCGCGGCTGGGGCCGGGCGGGGCGTCACGGAGGAGCAGGATCAGCCCAGGTCGACGGCCGGGTAGAGCGGGAAGCTGGTCAGTAGCTCGGTGGCCTGCTTGCTGACCTTGTCGGCCAGGGCCGGGTCGAGGACGTACTTCGCCTTCGACTCGCCGGGCCTGGTCTGGCTGAGCACGGTGTGGATCAGCTCCGCGGTCTGGTCCATCTCGGCCGTGCCGAGACCTCGGCTGGTCAGCGCCGGGGTGCCGATCCGGATGCCCGAGGTGTACCAGGCGCCGTTCGGGTCCTGCGGGACCGCGTTGCGGTTGGTCACGATGCCCGAGTCGAGCAAGGCCTGCTCGGCCTGCCGGCCGGTCAGGTCGTAGCCGGACACGTCGATGAGCACCAGGTGGTTGTCGGTGCCGCCGGTGACCAGCTTCGCGCCGCGGCGCGCCAGCCCCTCGGCGAGCGCCTGGGCGTTGTCCACGATGCGCTGGGCGTAGTCGGCGAAGTCGGGGCGGCGGGCCTCGGCCAGGGCGACCGCCTTGGCGGCCATCACGTGCGGCAGTGGGCCGCCGAGCACCATCGGGCAGCCGCGGTCGACCTGGTCGGCCAGCTCCGGCCCGCACAGCACCATGCCGCCGCGCGGACCCCGCAGCGACTTGTGGGTGGTGGTGGTGACGATGTGCGCGTGCGGCACCGGGTCGAAGTCGCCGGTGAAGACCTTGCCCGCGACCAGACCGGCGAAGTGCGCCATGTCGACCATGAAGGTGGCGCCGACCGAGTCGGCGATCTCCCGCATGATCCGGAAGTTGACCTTCCGCGGGTACGCCGAGTAGCCGGCGACGAGGATCAGCGGCTTGAACTCGCGGGCCGCCTCGGCGACCTTGTCGTAGTCGATCAGCCCGGTGGCCGGGTCGGTGCCGTAGCTGCGCTGGTCGAACATCTTCCCGGAGATGTTCGGCCGGAAGCCGTGGGTGAGGTGGCCGCCGGCGTCCAGCGACATGCCGAGCATCCGCTGGTTGCCCAGCTCGCGGCGCAGCGTGAACCAGTCCTGCTCGGTGAGGTCGTTGACGTGGCGGGCCTGTGCCCGCTTCAGCGCCGGCGCCTCCACCCGGTCGGCCAGGATCGCCCAGAACGCGACCAGGTTGGCGTCGATGCCGGAGTGCGGCTGCACGTACGCGTGGGCGGCGCCGAACAGCTCCTTCGCGTGTTCGGCGGCGAGCGCCTCGACGGTGTCGACGTTCTGGCAGCCGGCGTAGAAGCGGTGGCCGACGGTGCCC
>JBARAE010000489.1:0-10315 GCA_049791715.1 Micromonospora sp. | reverse complement strand
CCGCGGTGGTCGGCGGGGTGACCGGGGGCGCCGACGCGGCGCTCGGCGCGGCGGCCGGGGTGGCGGTCACCGCGGTCAGCTACACGCTCACCACGGTGGTGCTGGCCTGGGCCGACGCCCGCGACCCGCAGCTCGTGCTGCCCTTCGGGGTCGGCCTCTACGTCGCCAAGTTCAGCCTGCTGATCGCAGTGATGATCGGGGTGGCGTCGACTGGCTGGGCGGGTCTGATCCCGCTCTGCCTCGGCATTGCCGTCGGCGTCGCGGTGTGGACCGGCGTGCACGTCTGGTGGCTGACCACGGTGCATGCGCGCCGCGTCCACAACTGACCTGTCCCACGTTTCGGGCGGCACGCCGATGTGTCCGCGATCGGTCATTCTCTCAGTGGCGCAAGGGGAGTAGCGTGCCTCCAGACGACTTCGCCCGCCCGTGTCCCACACAACCAGGTTGTGCGGGGGGTGAGGCACAGCCTCGTCTACTCGACTGATATCGTTCGCCCCGTCATGGCCGGTGACCAGAAACCCCCCAGCACTGGCGGCCCGGGCGACGTTCCGTCCGGTGCCGGCCAGGGCTGGACCGCGCTCAGCTACCTGATCGCGGGCATGCTCGTGTGGGGCTTCATCGGCTGGCTGGTCGACCGGTGGTTGCACACCGGTGGTGTCGCCACGGGGATCGGCATCGTGCTCGGCATGGCCGGGGGCGTCGTCCTGGTCATCCGTAAGCTCGGCACGCCTACTTAGGAAGGGACGCGGTGTTCGGACAGGCGAACGTCCTGGCTCAGGGCCAGGCGGAATTCCCACCCAGCGTGGAGGACTTCTACCTGCCCAGCATCCTGCCCTGGGGTGCGCACGACTCCTACTGGTTCACCAAGATCACGTTCATGGTGTGGCTGGCGGTCGGGGTCCTGATCCTGTTCTTCCTGCTCAGCTACCGGAACCCGCAGCTGGTGCCGACCAAGAAGCAGTGGTTCGCCGAGTCGATCTACGGCTTCGTCCGGAACAACATCGCGGTCGACATGATCGGGCACCAGGGGGTGCGGTTCGCTCCGTACTTCACGACGCTCTTCTGCTTCGTGCTGATGACGAACCTCTTCGCCATCCTGCCGTTCTTCCAGGTCTCGCCGAACTCGCACATCGCGTTCCCGGCCTTCCTCGCCGTGATCAGCTACGTGCTGTTCAACTACATCGGCATCCGGCACCACGGCTTCGGCAAGTACTTCAAGCACGCGCTGATCCCGCCGGCGCCCTGGTACATCCTGCCGCTGCTGATCCCGATCGAGGCGTTCTCGACGTTCATCATCCGGCCGTTCTCGCTCGCCGTCCGTCTCTTCGCGAACATGTTCGCCGGCCACATGCTCCTGCTGGTCTTCACGCTCGGCGGCTTCGCGATGCTCAACGCCAACACCCTGCTGGTGCCGGTCTCCGTGGTCTCCTGGGTGATGACCGTGGCGCTGACCCTTCTCGAGTCGCTGGTCATCGTCCTGCAGGCCTACGTCTTCACCGTGCTGAGCGCCAGCTACGTGCAGGGTGCGCTCGCCGAAGAGCACTGATCCACTTAGCACCAACCGTTGTCGTCCCGCGTGACCGTCACGCGTGATAACCAGGAGGAACCACCAATGAGCATCCTTGCCGAGGTAACGGGCAGCACCGCTGCCATCGGTTACGGCCTGGCCGCGATCGGCCCGGGCATCGGCGTGGGCCTGGTCTTCTCGGCCTACATCCAGTCGACCGCCCGCCAGCCCGAGTCGTCCCGGATGACCCTGCCGTACGTCTGGATCGGCTTCGCCGTCATCGAGGCGCTCGCGCTCTTCGGCATCGCCTTCGGCTTCATCTGGGCTGGCTGACCCCCGCCCTTCGACCGGGAGGTTTCCCATGTTCCTGCTCGCCGCAGAGGGTGGTGAGGCTGCCCACAACCCGATCCTGCCGATCTGGCAGGAGATCGTGGTCGGTGGCATCGCCTTCATCGTGCTCTGCTTCGTGCTGATGAAGTTCGTCTTCCCCCGCATGGAGCAGACGTTCCAGGCCCGGGTCGACGCGATCGAGGGCGGCATCAAGCGCGCCGAGGCCGCCCAGGCCGAGGCCAACAAGCTGCTCGAGCAGTACCGGGCGCAGCTCGCCGAGGCGCGTACCGACGCCGCGAAGATCCGGGACGACGCCCGGGCCGACGCCGAGGGCATCCGTCAGGACATCCTCGCCAAGGCGCGGGAGGAGTCCGACCGGATCATCGCGGCCGGCAAGGACCAGCTCGCCGCCGAGCGGGCCACCATCGTGCGCGAGCTGCGTACCGAGGTCGGCACGATCGCGGTGGACCTGGCCAGCAAGATCGTCGGTGAGTCGCTCGTCGACGAGGCGCGTCGCAAGGGCACCGTCGACCGGTTCCTGAGCGGTCTCGAGAGCACGGGGGCCCGCTGATGCAGGCCGCCAGCCGGGAGTCGTACAAGGTCGCGGCCGAGCGTCTCGACGCGTACGTCCGCGGCGCGGAGCCTTCGGCGGTGGCCACCACCGCCGACGACATCCTCTCCGTCGCCGACCTGCTGCGGCGCGAGCCGCGGCTGCGCCGGGCGCTCTCCGACTCGGCCCGGTCCGGTGCCGACCGCTCCGGTCTGCTGGGCGACATGCTGCGCGGCAAGATCGGCGCTGACGCCCTGGACCTGCTCGCGTCGCTGGTCGCCGGCCGCTGGTCGGCGCCGTCGGAACTGCTCGACGGCACCGAGCGGCTGGGCATCGAGGCGCTGCTGGCCAGCGCCGACAAGTCCGGTGACCTCGGTGAGGTCGAGGATGAGCTCTTCCGCTTCGGCCAGGTCGTCTCGGGTCAGTCGGCGCTCTCCAACGCGCTCTCCGACCCGATCGCCCCGGTCGGGCAGCGGGCCGCGCTCGCCCGTGAGCTGCTTGCCGGCAAGGCCCGGCCGGTCACCGTCCGCCTCGTCGAGGCGGCGCTCGGCGGGTTCGGGGGGCGCTCCTTCACCGGCGCGCTCACCCGGCTGGTCGAGCTGGCCGCCGACCGGCGGGACCGGCAGGTCGCGTACGTGACCGTGGCCGCCCCGCTGAGTGACGAGGAGGAGCGACGCCTGGGTGCCCGCCTCTCTGAGATGTACGGTCGAGAGGTTGCCGTCAAGCAGACGGTGAACCCCCAGGTGCTCGGTGGGGTGAGCGTGCGGGTCGGCTCCGACCTGTACGACGGCACCGTCCTGCGCCGCCTCAACGAGACCCGCAACGCGCTCGCGAAGCGCTGACCAGCGCCTCCGCAGCCCTGATTCGACGCCATCGGACCGGTCGGTACTAGGTATCCCGGGCCCCTGATACTTAAGGAAGCAGAGGATGGCCGAGCTGACCATCTCGACGGAGGAGATCCGTGGCGCCCTGGAGCGCTACGTCTCCTCCTACTCGACCGACGTCTCCCGCGAGGAGGTCGGCACCGTCGCCGACACCGGTGACGGCATCGCCCACGTCGAGGGCCTGCCCTCGACCATGACCAACGAGCTCCTGGAGTTCGAGGACGGCACGCTCGGCGTGGCGCTGAACCTCGACGTCCGGGAGATCGGTGTCGTCGTTCTCGGTGACTCCGCCAAGCTGGAGGAGGGGCAGCGCGTCAAGCGCACCGAACGGGTGCTCTCGGTGCCGGTCGGCGATGCCTTCCTCGGCCGCGTCGTCAACGCGCTCGCCCAGCCGATCGACGGCCTCGGCGACATCCCGAACGAGGGCTACCGCGAGCTGGAGCTCCAGGCCCCGAACGTGATGGCCCGGCAGTCCGTCGACGAGCCGCTGCAGACCGGTATCAAGGCGATCGACGCCATGACCCCGGTCGGTCGGGGTCAGCGTCAGCTGATCATCGGTGACCGCAAGACCGGTAAGACCACGGTCGCCCTGGACACCATCCTCAACCAGCGGGACAACTGGCGCTCCGGCGACCCGAAGAAGCAGGTCCGCTGCATCTACGTCGCCATCGGCCAGAAGGCCTCCACGATCGCCTCGATCAAGGGCATCCTGGAGGAGGCGGGCGCGATGGAGTACACCACCATCGTCGCCTCCCCGGCCTCCGACCCGGCCGGCTTCAAGTACCTCGCCCCCTACACCGGCTCGTCCATCGGCCAGCACTGGATGTATGGCGGCAAGCACGTCCTGATCGTCTTCGACGACCTGAGCAAGCAGGCCGAGGCTTACCGCGCCGTGTCGCTGCTGCTGCGTCGCCCGCCGGGCCGTGAGGCGTACCCGGGTGACGTCTTCTACCTGCACTCCCGCCTGCTGGAGCGCTGCGCGAAGCTCTCCGACGAGCTGGGCGGCGGCTCGATGACCTGTCTGCCGATCATCGAGACGAAGGCCAACGACATCTCGGCGTTCATCCCGACCAACGTCATCTCGATCACCGACGGTCAGATCTTCCTCGAGACCGACCTGTTCAACCAGGGCGTCCGGCCGGCCATCAACGTGGGTACCTCGGTCTCCCGGGTCGGTGGCGCCGCGCAGGTGAAGCCGATGAAGAAGGTCGCCGGCTCGCTGCGGCTCAACCTGGCCCAGTACCGCGAGCTGGAGGCGTTCGCCGCCTTCGCCTCCGACCTGGACAAGGCCTCCCGCGCCCAGCTGGAGCGCGGTTCCCGCCTGGTCGAGCTGCTCAAGCAGCCGAACTATTCGCCGTACCCGGTGCAGGACCAGGTCGTCTCGGTCTGGGCCGGTACCGAGGGCAAGCTGGACGACATCCCGGTGGGTGAGGTCCGCCGCTTCGAGGCGGAGTTCCTCCAGTACCTGCGCCACAAGAATGAGGGTGTCCTGGCGGCCATCGCCGGCAACAAGTGGGACGACGAGATCATCGGCTCCCTCGACTCGGCCATCACCGAGTTCAAGCAGATCTTCCTGGGCAAGGAGGACGAGCAGCGGATCAACGAGCCCGCGGCGAAGCCGATGGCGGGCGAGGAGAACCGCGAGTCGGTGACCCGCTTCCGCGACGGCACGACCGACCGCCCGGCAGAGAGCTGATCCATGGCCGCGCAGGTACGCGTTCTTCGTCAACGGATCCGCTCGGCGAAGTCGATGAAGAAGATCACCAAGGCGATGGAGCTCGTGGCGACGAGCCGGATCGCCAAGGCTCAGGCCCGGGTGGCGGCGTCCCTGCCGTACGCCCAGGCCATCACCGGCGTGCTCACGGCGCTGGCGTCCAACGCGCGGATCGACCACCCGCTGCTCACCCCGCGTGAGCGGGTGCGGCGGGCAGGCGTCCTGCTGGTCACCAGCGACCGGGGCCTGGCCGGCGGCTACAGCTCGAACGCGATCAAGACCGCGGAGTCGCTGATCGCCCGCCTGAAGGCCGACGGCAAGGAGCCGGTGCTCTATGTCATCGGCCGCAAGGGCGTCACGTTCTACCGGTTCCGCAACCGGGAGATCGCGGCGAGCTGGACCGGCTTCTCGGAGCAGCCGGCCTTCGCCGACGCCCGCGAGGTGGGCGAGACGCTGATCAAGGCGTTCTCGGCCGGCGCGGACGACGTGGACGGCCAGGCCGGGGCGGACGGGGTGCTCGGGATCGACGAGCTGCACATCGTCTACACCGAGTTCCACTCCCTGATGACCCAGACGCCGGTCGCGAAGATCATCGGCCCGATGCAGGTCGAGGACCGTCCGCGGTCCGAGGGGCTGCTGCCGGCGTACGAGTTCGAGCCGGAAGCGGACGCCCTGCTCGACGCGCTGCTGCCGAAGTACATCAACACGCGGATCTACGCGGCGTTGATCGAGTCGGCGGCCAGCGAGTCGGCGGCCCGGCGGCGGGCGATGAAGGCCGCCACCGACAACGCCGAAGACATGATCGAGAAGTACACGCGTGAGATGAACACGGCCCGCCAGGCCGGGATCACCCAGGAGATCAGCGAGATCGTCGGCGGCGCGAACGCGCTGGCCGCGTCGGGAAGTGAAGTGTGATGACTGCCCCAGTAGAGACCAAGACGGCCACGGGTCGCGTGGTCCGGGTCATCGGCCCGGTCGTCGACGCCGAGTTCCCGCGCGACGCCATGCCGGCCCTGTTCAACGCCCTGCACGTGAACGTGACGCTCTCCGGCGGCGAGAAGACGCTGACCCTGGAGGTCGCCCAGCACCTGGGTGACAACATGGTCCGCGCCATCTCGATGCAGCCGACCGACGGCCTGGTCCGTGGTTCGGAGGTGCGCGACACCGGCTCGGGGATCAAGGTTCCGGTGGGCGACGCGGTCAAGGGCCACGTGTTCAACGCGATCGGCGAGGTCCTCAACCTCACCGAGGGCGAGACGCTCACGCCGGACGACCACTGGCAGATCCACCGCAAGGCCCCGGCCTTCGCGGACCTGGAGCCGAAGACCGAGATGCTGGAGACCGGCATCAAGGTCATCGACCTGCTCGCCCCGTACGTCAAGGGCGGCAAGATCGGCCTGTTCGGCGGCGCGGGCGTGGGCAAGACGGTGCTCATCCAGGAGATGATCACCCGGGTGGCCCGCAACTTCGGCGGTACCTCGGTCTTCGCCGGCGTGGGTGAGCGCACCCGTGAGGGCAACGACCTCATCGCCGAAATGACCGAGTCCGGCGTCATCGACAAGACCGCGCTGGTCTACGGCCAGATGGACGAGCCGCCGGGCACCCGCCTGCGGGTCGCGCTGTCCGCGCTGACCATGGCGGAGTACTTCCGGGACGTGAAGAAGCAGGAGGTGCTGCTCTTCATCGACAACATCTTCCGCTTCACCCAGGCCGGTTCCGAGGTGTCCACGCTGCTCGGCCGGATGCCGAGCGCCGTGGGTTACCAGCCGACCCTGGCCGACGAGATGGGCGAGCTCCAGGAGCGGATCACCTCCGTCCGGGGCCAGGCCATCACCTCGATGCAGGCGATCTACGTGCCCGCCGACGACTACACCGACCCGGCGCCGGCCACCACGTTCGCCCACCTGGACGCGACCACCAACCTGGAGCGGTCGATCTCCGACAAGGGCATCTACCCGGCCGTGGACCCGCTGGCGTCCTCGTCCCGGATCCTCGCCCCGGAGTTCGTCGGCCAGGAGCACTTCGCGGTCGCCACCGAGGTGAAGCGGATCCTGCAGCGCTACAAGGACCTGCAGGACATCATCGCCATCCTCGGTATCGAGGAGCTCTCCGAGGAAGACAAGATCACCGTGCAGCGGGCCCGGCGGATCGAGCGCTTCCTGTCGCAGAACACCTACGCCGCCGAGCAGTTCACCGGCGTGCCGGGCTCGACGGTTCCGATCTCCGAGACCATCGAGGCGTTCAAGAAGATCAGCGAGGGCGAGTACGACCACTTCCCTGAGCAGGCCTTCTTCATGTGCGGCGGTCTGGAGGACCTGGAGCGCAAGGCCAAGGAGCTGATGGAGGGTTAGACCTCGGTCACACCCACGGAGGCCATCCCGGCGGAAGCCGGGGTGGCCTCCGCCCGTTTGGGGCCGCTCCGAGCAGATGTCCGGTTCTCGGACAGGCGGTTCTGTGACGGCGAGGGTACCGTTCGTGGCACGACGCTCACGGGTACGAGCGTCGATCCTGTGCAACGAATCGGTCGCGTGCGCCCGTCTACCTGTCATGGGCGTGACGAATGGAGATGCTCGTGGGTAAGGCCGGCGCGGACGGCGGCAAGCGGTCCTTCTGGCGGGGAGTGCCCCGCTGGGCCCGCGTGTGCACCATCTTCGGCGTCGTGCTCATGGTGCTCAGCGGCGTCGTGCTGGTCGGTTACGAGGCGCTGCTCCACCGGTACGAGGGCTCGGTCGGCAAGGGCGACCTCTTCGGTGACCAGGCGGCCGGCGCGCAGGAGCGCAAGAGCAACATCAAGGGCCCGCTGAACGTCCTGCTGGTCGGCATCGACCCCCGCAATCCGTCGATGCCCCCGCTCGCCGACTCGATCATGATCCTGCACGTGCCGGCCGGGATGGATCGCGGCTACCTCTTCTCCCTGCCGCGCGACCTGCGGGTGGACATCCCGGCGTTCCCCAAGGCCAATTACGCCGGCGGCACCGACAAGCTGAACGCTTCCATGTCGTACGGCAGCCGGGTGCCCGGGCAGAACCCGGACGCGGCGCGCGGCTTCGAGCTGCTCGCCAAGACCGTGCAGCAGGTGACCGGGATCCAGCGCTTCGACGGCGGCGCGATCATCAACTTCACCGGCTTCAAGAAGATCGTCGACGCGATGGGCGGCGTCGACATGTACATCGAGCGGGACGTGCGCTCCGAGCACCGCAAGCCGGACGGCACCATGCGGGAGCTTCGGCCGGGCGGCGGGGGATACCTGGGCCCGCAGGCGGAGTACAAGAAGGGCAACGCCCACCTCAACGGTTGGCAGGCGCTGGACTACGTCCGGCAGCGCTACCCGAAGAACGGTGTGCCGGACGCCGACTACGGCCGGCAGCGGCACCAGCAGCAGTTCATCAAGGCGATGGTCGACCAGGCGTTCAGCGCCGACGTGGTGACCAACCCGATCAAGCTGGACAAGGTGATCCGCGCCGCGGGGCAGTCCCTGATCTTCAACGGCCGGGGGAACAGCGTGGTCGATTTCGCGCTGGCCCTCAAGAACATCCGGTCGTCGTCGATCGAGACGATCAAGCTTCCGGGCGCGCCGATCGGCACCGGCTCGGCGTACAAGGGGGAGCGGTTCCTGCCGCCGGCGCACGACTTCTTCGCGGCGCTGCGCAATGAGCAGGTGGACGCGTTCATGCTGGAGCACCCGGACTTCAAGCAGAAGAACAGCTAGTCTGACCGCCAGTGGGCCCCGGCGCCGGTCGGGGTCTGCCGGCGTGATCGTCGGGCCCTGACGTGCGTGGTGCAGCTCTCGCCACCCGCGTTGGGTGGCCCCTTGGGCCGCGACTAGACTTTCGGCAATCCGCCGCCGCAGCAAGGAGACAGCGTGGCACAGCAGCTTCACGTCGAGCTCGTAGCCGTCGAGGAGAAGGTCTGGTCCGGTGAGGCCGAGATGGTCGTCGCCCGGACGACCGAGGGTGAGCTGGGTGTGCTGCCGGGGCACGCGCCCCTGCTCGGCCAGCTCGCCGAGCCCAGCCAGGTACGCATCAAGCAGGCCGGCGGCCAGCAGCTCGCGTACGACGTCGCCGGCGGTTTCCTCTCGGTGACCGGTGAGGGCGTCACGGTCCTCGCCGAGAGCGCCACCCCCGCCACCCCGGCGCGCTGAGCCGACCCGCCGATGGAGATCGTGGAAGGGATCGGAATCGGCATCGCGGTGGTGCTCGCCGCGCTTCTGATCCTCTTCATCCGGCGGGCCCTGTTCACACGTAGCGGAGGCATCATCCGGCTCAGCGTCCGGGTCTCCACGATCCTCGACGGCCGTGGCTGGTCGCCCGGCTTCGGCCGGTTCGTCGGCGACGAACTCCGCTGGTACCGCATATTCAGCTTCGCCCTGCGGCCCAAGCGGGTGCTCTCCCGCAAAGGGCTGGCCGTGGAGCGTCGGCGACTTCCCGAGGGCCAGGAACGGCTTTCCATGCCGGCCGACTGGGTGATCCTCCGCTGTACCAGTCACCACGCGCCGGTGGAGATCGCCATGGCCCGCTCCACCGTCACGGGTTTCCTGTCCTGGCTCGAGGCCGCCCCTCCGGGGGCGGTCTCGCCGCGTCTGGCCTCCCAGGACTGGCCCGCCGCCTGATCCGCTCCCGTCGCCGTCACCTGGTGGCGAGGTGCTGCTGTGGCCCGGTCACCCGGTCGGCTCGGCGCGGCGGCGGCCCAGACCCCACCTCACCGGCCCTCCACGCCGTCCGGTCTTACCGCGCGCTCGGTGGGTGGTTCGCCCGGTTGCTGTGCGACTCCACCCCGTGCCCGCTGAACCCGGGCCTTTGATCGACTCCGTTCGCGGGATCTGGCGGTATCCGAGAAGTGTCGGATGCCGCTGTCTGCGCGACCTGGAGTGGAGTCGCCCAGTGAACCCGGCTCCGCCCGGACTGGGGTGGTAGTGGACTCTGGGCTGAATGTCCGTTTACTGCCTCAGGCCGGCGCGCCGAGTGGAACGTCGTGGAGGTCTTCCGGCTCCGGTGACGTCGATGGTGTTCCACCGGCGAAGCGAGGGCCCGTCTTCGCCGTGATGAGGCGGACCGTGTGTCCGGTTTTGTGGTTGTCCGGCGGCATCCTGGGGCTGGAATCGTGGCGGGGGTGGGGGCGTTACACATCCCCGACGGCCGAGGTGCCAGCCCGCCCCCGCGGGATGCCTGCCAGATGGCCTGCCCCGGAATGATGGCCGGCCGCCGGTCGTTACACATGGTCCCGGCGCCGCGAAGCAGGCGATCCCCCTCGCCCCGCGGTTGATCCGGAGACGAAGACTTTCCCCCCTCGTTAGGCGCCTTCCGTGGTGCTTGCGCACGCCTGGACCCCCC
>JBARAE010000488.1:0-4828 GCA_049791715.1 Micromonospora sp. | reverse complement strand
CCTTGGAGAGGATGTAGACCGTCGCCTCGAACTCGGTGTGCGGGGTGCTGGTGCCGGGCTTGACGACCACCATGCCGCGCTCGACGTCCTCGCGCTTGATGCCACGCAGCAGCAGACCGACGTTCTCACCCGCGCGGGCCTCGTCGAGCAGCTTGCGGAACATCTCGATGCCGGTGCAGGTGGTCTTCATCGACTTCTCACGGATGCCGACGATCTCCACCTCCTCGTTCGGCTTGAGGATGCCGCGCTCGGCGCGACCGGTGACGACCGTGCCACGACCGGTGATCGTGAAGACGTCCTCGATCGGCATGAGGAACGGCTTCTCGGTCTCCCGCTCGGGCTGCGGAATCGCAGTGTCAACCGCGTTCATCAGCTCCATGAGCCGGTCGGTCCACTCCGGCTCGCCCTCGAGCGCCTTCAGCGCCGAGACGCGCACGACCGGCAGGTCGTCGCCCGGGTACTCCTGCGCCGACAGCAGCTCGCGGACCTCGAGCTCGACGAGCTCGAGCAGCTCCTCGTCATCGACCATGTCGCTCTTGTTCAGCGCCACGACGATGTAGGGCACGCCGACCTGGCGGGCCAGCAGCACGTGCTCGCGGGTCTGCGGCATCGGGCCGTCGGTCGCCGCCACCACCAGGATCGCGCCGTCCATCTGCGCGGCACCGGTGATCATGTTCTTGATGTAGTCGGCGTGACCGGGGCAGTCGACGTGTGCGTAGTGCCGCGCCTCGGTCTGGTACTCGACGTGTGCGATCGAGATCGTGATACCGCGGGCCTTCTCCTCCGGCGCCTTGTCGATCTCGTCGAACGGCGTGTAGGGGTTGACATCCGGATACCTGTCGTGCAGGACCTTGGTGATGGCCGCCGTCAGCGTCGTCTTACCGTGGTCGATGTGACCAATGGTGCCGATGTTGACGTGCGGCTTAGTCCGCTCGAACTTAGCCTTCGCCACTGGTGTCCTCCTGTGGACTTCTTGGTTCGTTCGCCCCGGCGCGCCGGTCGGCGCTTAAGGACTCTGTCGACAGCCGTTCCGGCCTGGCGGCCGGAGCGCTTTTGTGGGTTCTGCGGCGATGAAGCCTACAGGCCCGGTCTCACGCAACCCGATCGAGGTGGCCGCGGGCGGGGAGCACCCTCCCGCGACCAGCCTCGGACCATCGGATCAGCTCAGGTGAGCGTCACTCACCCGTGGCCTTGGCGATGATCTCCTTCGCCACGCTCTGCGGAACCTCGGCGTAGGAGTCGAACTGCATGCTGTAGCTAGCCCGGCCCTGGGTCTTCGACCGCAGGTCGCCGACGTAGCCGAACATCTCCGACAACGGCACCAGGGCCCGGACGATGCGGGCGCCGCTGCGCTCCTCCATCGCCTGGATGATGCCCCGCCGGGAGTTGAGGTCGCCGATGACGTCACCCATGTTCTCCTCAGGAGTGGTGACCTCAACGGCCATCATCGGCTCGAGCAGCGCGGGGTCGGCCTTGCGGGCCGCCTCCTTCATCACCATCGAGCCGGCGATCTTGAATGCCATTTCCGACGAGTCGACCTCGTGGTACTGACCGTCCAGCAGCGTCAGCTTGACACCCACCAGCGGGAAGCCGGCGAGAATGCCGTACTGCATCGCGTCCTGGGCGCCCGCGTCCACCGAAGGGATGAACTCCCGGGGGATGCGGCCACCGGTGACGGCGTTCGCGAACTCGTAGGTCGGCGAGTCGTTGTCCAGCGGCAGCGGCTCGATGCTCACGATCACGCGGGCGTACTGGCCGGAACCACCGGTCTGCTTCTTGTGGGTGTACTCGATCTTCTCCACCTTGCGGCGGATCGTCTCGCGGTACGCCACCTGCGGCTTACCGATGTTCGCCTCGACGTTGAACTCGCGGCGCATCCGGTCGACCAGGATGTCCAGGTGCAGCTCGCCCATGCCGGAGATGACCGTCTGACCGGTCTCCTCGTCCAGCTTGACGCGGAAGGTCGGGTCCTCCTCGGCCAGCCGCTGGATGGCGGTGCTGAGCTTCTCCTGGTCGGCCTTGGTCTTCGGCTCGATGGCGACCTCGATGACCGGCTCCGGGAAGGTCATCGACTCCAGGATGACCGGGTTCGCCGGGTCGCACAGCGTGTCACCGGTGGTGGTCTGCTTGAGACCCTGCACCGCGATGATGTCGCCAGCCTTGGCGGAGCGGCGCTCCTCCCGCTTGTTGGCGTGCATCTGGTAGATCTTGCCGATCCGCTCCTTGCGGTCCTTGGTGGAGTTGACCACCTGGGTGCCGGTCTCGACCACGCCCGAGTAGACCCGGACGTAGGTGAGCTTGCCGAGGTGCTTGTCGGTCTGGATCTTGAAGGCCAGGCCGGAGAACGGCTCCGAGGTCGACGGCTTCCGCTGCAGCGGGGTCTCGCCGTCGGTCGCCGTGCCCTCGATGGCCGGGACGTCCAGCGGCGACGGCAGGAAGTCCACCACGGCGTCGAGCATGGGCTGCACGCCCTTGTTCTTGAACGCCGAGCCGCAGAGCACCGGGTTGGCCTTGCTGGCGATGGTGGCCCGACGGATGGCGGCCTTGATCTCCTCGACGGAGATCTCCTCGCCCTCCAGGTACTTCTCCATCACCGAGTCGTCGACGTCGGCCAGGGTCTCCATCAGCTTCTCGCGCCACTCCGCCGCGGAGTCGGCCAGGTCGGCCGGGATCTCCTCGAGGGCGTAGTCCTCACCCTTCTGGGTCTCCCCACGCCAGGTGAGGGCGCGCATGTTGATCAGGTCAACGACGCCGATGTGGTCGCCCTCGAGCCCGATCGGGATCTGGAGCACCAGCGGGGTGGCGTTGAGCCGGTCGATCATCATCTGGACGCAGCGGAAGAAGTCGGCGCCGGTCCGGTCGAGCTTGTTGACGAAGCACATCCGCGGGACGTGGTACTTGTCGGCCTGACGCCAGACATTCTCCGTCTGCGGCTCCACGCCGGCGACACCGTCGTAGACCGCGACCGCACCGTCCAGCACCCGCAGCGACCGCTCGACCTCGACCGTGAAGTCGACGTGACCGGGCGTGTCGATGATCTGGATCGTGTGGCCCTTCCACTCACACTTGGTGGCAGCGGAGGTGATGGTGATACCACGCTCCTGCTCCTGCTCCATCCAGTCCATGACGGCAGCGCCCTCGTGGACCTCACCGATCTTGTACGTGATACCGGTGTAGAAGAGGATCCGCTCGGTGGTCGTGGTCTTACCGGCATCGATGTGCGCCATGATGCCGATGTTGCGTACGTTGGCGAGCGCGTCTGCGGCGGCCACTTCAATCCCTACTTATCGTCGTCTCGTCGGCGGGTGCTGGACTTACCAGCGGTAGTGCGCGAAGGCCTTGTTGGACTCGGCCATCTTGTGCGTGTCCTCGCGCCGCTTGACGGCGGCACCGAGGCCGTTGCTCGCGTCCAGCAGCTCGTTCATCAGCCGCTCGACCATGGTCTTCTCGCGACGCGCCTTGGAGTACGTCACCAGCCAGCGCAGCCCGAGGGTGGTGGCGCGGGACGGCCGGACCTCGACGGGAACCTGGTAGGTGGCGCCACCGACGCGACGGCTGCGGACCTCGAGGGTCGGCTTCACGTTGTCCATCGCCCGCTTGAGGGTGACGACGGGGTCGGTGCCGGACTTCTCCCGGCAGCCCTCGAGGGCGGCGTACACGATGCGCTCGGCGAGCTGACGCTTGCCGCGCATGAGGATCTTGTTCACCAGCTGGGTGACCAGCGGCGAGTTGTACACCGGGTCAGCGACCAGCGGCTTCCGCGGAGCGGGTCCCTTACGCGGCATGTCAGCTCTTCTCCTTCTTCGCGCCGTAACGGCTGCGCGCCTGCTTGCGGTTGCGGACACCCTGGGTGTCCAGCGAACCGCGGACGATCTTGTACCGCACGCCGGGGAGGTCCTTCACCCGGCCGCCGCGGACGAGCACGATCGAGTGCTCCTGCAGGTTGTGACCCACGCCCGGAATGTAGGCGGTCACCTCGATCTGGCTGCTGAGCTTGACACGAGCGACCTTGCGGAGCGCCGAGTTCGGCTTCTTCGGGGTGGTGGTGTACACGCGGGTGCACACACCGCGCCGCTGAGGGGATCCCTTCAGCGCCGGGGTCTTGGTCTTGGTCGTCTTGGCCTGGCGGCCCTTTCGGACCAGCTGCTGAATGGTGGGCACCGGGTTTCTCCGCTCCCTTCGGCCGCTGCGAAGCGACCGCGCCGTCTGCTCGTAGCCGGCCTGATGGACGGCTCTCTTACCTTCCAACCGGGCCCGCCGGACGGCGGCCCCAGCACCCGCGGTCGGGCGTGTCGCCCGGATCACGGTTCCGGTCGCGGCGCTCGCGCGTCGTACCGGGTGTGTTCACCGGCACACAGATCACCGAGCGCCGGATCTTTGGCTTTGATCGTGCTCTGCGCGATCACCGGTAGACCGGCTCCAGCGCACGCACGCATTGCCCGGGCTTGCCCGGGCACAAGGGGAAAGAGTACCTACCACAGCCGCGCAGGTCAAAACGGAGCGGTCCGGGAGAACTGCCCTCGCAGTCCGCCGGATGATCCCTCGTCCCTGCCCACCCGCGATGGGCACCTACGGTAACCAGTGTACCGGCTTTCCCCGGGCTCGGCCCGACGGCCCCGGTTGCGCCCGCAGACCGAACCCTCGGCCCATGGGTCGTGGGAGGTCACGGCGGCTGCACCGGCGGAGGTGACGCCGGTCACGTGAGCTGGACGACCAGCGCGAGGGCGAGGCCGAGCAGGCTGAGCAGCAGTCCGACCGCGCCACAGCTCAGGCCGGCGACCGCCAGCCCCCGCCCGGTGAAACGGACGGCGGGCGGGGGTGCCGGCCG
>JBARAE010000487.1:0-4651 GCA_049791715.1 Micromonospora sp. | reverse complement strand
GGCGCGGGCGGGGTTCGCGCAGGCGGCGGCGGTTGCCGAGGAGGTGGCCGCGGTCTGGGGTTGATCGCTTAGGCTCACCGCGCGTCGGTCGGGTCGGTGGAGGTGCGCGGTGGGTGTGGGTGTCGGGGATGTGGTGGAGGATTTCACGCTGCCGGACGAGACGGGGACGCCGCGGCGGTTGTCGGGGTTCCTGGCGGCGGGGCCGGTGGTGTTGTTCTTCTATCCGGCGGCGATGACGCGCGGGTGCACCGCGGAGAGCTGCCATTTCCGGGATCTGGCGGCGGAGTTCGCGGCGGTGGGCGCGCAGCGGGTGGGGATCAGCCGGGATGCGGTGGCGCGGCAGGCGGAGTTCTCCCGGCGGCACGGTTTCGACTTTCCGCTGCTGTCGGACGTCGACGGGGCGGTGGCGGAGGCGTTCGGGGTGCGGCGGCGGTTGCCGTTGGGGTCGTTGAGCACGCGGCGGATGACGTTCGTGATCGGCCCGGATCGGCGGGTGCTGGCGGTGGTGCGCAGCGAGCTGAGCATGACCGAGCACGCGGATGCGGCGTTGCGGGCGTTGGGGGGTTGATCTCCGGGGTGTCGCAGCCGGCTGGTATCAAGGCGGCAGTCAAACACGTGTACGGAAGAGGGCTGTGATGGCGGGCCAGGGTTTGTCCACTGACGAGGTGCGGAGCATCCGGGAGGCGCTGGCCGCGGGCCGTAAGCCGAAGGTGGTGTTCACCGCGGCGGCCGGGCAGATCGCCGGTCAGGTCGGTCAGGTGGTGGAGTTGACCGATCCGGAGGTGTCCGAGGAGTTCGTGGTGGTGCGCTTCGGTCGCGACGAGTTGCCCTTCTCCCCCGCCGACGTGGCGGTCGCACCGCGGGGGGCGGGTCGCAGGGCGGCGGAGCCGAAGCCGGAGGTGCCGGAGGCGCCCGTGCCGGTGGAGCCGGAGTTCATGTTGGACACGCCGCGGGTGCCGGCGCCGCGTCGGGAGGAGCCGAAGGTGCAGCAACAGGCGGAGACGAAGCCGGCCCGGCGGGCGGTGAAGGCGGCGAAGCCGAAGGGCCCGGCGGGTCTGACGGTGACGTTGGCGTACGCCGAGGGTGAGTGGACGGTGGCGGCGCAGCAGGGCAGCAAGGCCCTGGCGAAGCCGTACGTGGTGAAGCCCGCGGAGGCGTTGCGGATGGTGGCGCTGGTGGACGTGCCCGGCGTGCAGGAGGCGGTGGAGCAGATCCTGGCGGCGGAGCGGGCGGAGGCGGAGCAGCAGGCGGAGAAGCTGCGGGCGGAGCTGGCCGAGATCGAGGCGCGCCTGGCGGAGCTGCGCGAGGCACGCTGAGCGCGGACGGTCGAGGGTCAGCGGCGGGCGTGGTGGTCGAGCAGGCTGGTCAGGAGCCGGATGAGCTGCTCGCGTTCGGCGGTGGACAGGGGCGCGAGGAGGGTGTCCTGGACGCGGTCGAGGGTCTCCCCCATCCGGTGCAGTTCCCCGCGCCCGGCGTCGGTGAGGGTGACGACGTTGCGGCGGCGGTCGCCCGGGTCGGGTGAGCGGCGCACGAGGTCCTTCGCGGCGAGTTCGTTGAGGACGGCCACGACGTCGCTGCGGTCGATGCCGCAGCGGCGGCCCAGCTCGGCCTGGCTGGCCGGGCCGCTCTCCTCCAGGGCGGCCAGCAGGCGGTAGTGGTAGCCGCGGGCGTCGAGCGCGCCGAGTCCGTCGGCGACGAGGCGGGAGGCGTGGGCGGCGGTCTGGGTGAGCAGCCAGCTCGGCGTGGTGCGCAGTCGGGCGGGTGCCTGCGGGCCGGTGACGGACTCCATGTCGGGAGCCTACCAGGAATCGTTGGCACGACCCACGAACCCTGTTATGTTGGCTCAGCCAACGTTGGTGGTACCAACACAGGAGGAATCGATGTCGTCAACTCCCCTCAACGGCCAGGTCATCGGCCTGGCCTACGACGCCACCCGAGCCGTCCTCGAACGCGAGCTCGGCCGCCTCGGGGTCTCCTTTCACCAGTCGCTCGCGCTCAACGCCGCCGCCGCCGAGGGCGGCGTCGCGGCGCGCGCCCACCTCGTCGAGCGGATGACCGGCGCACTCAAGGTCGACGAGGTGGCGGTACGCGCCACGCTCGACGAGCTGACGGCCGCAGGGCTCGTGCGGGAGCTGCCCGCCGACGGCTCCGGCCTGGCCCTCACCGACGCCGGCCGGGCACTGCAGCACCAGATCGGCGAAACGGTCGCCGGCATCACCGCCCGGCTGTACGCGGACATCCCGGCCGCCGACATGACCGTCGCGGCACGGGTGCTGACCCTGCTCAAACAGCGCGCCGACGCCGAGCTGACCAGCGCCTGAACGCACCGCGGGACCGGTGCGAACCCTCGCACCGGCCCCGCGCCCCGCAGGATGGTCAGTGTTGCGGAATGTGCGCCACCCCGATCCGCTTGCGGAACACCCAGTACGTCCAGCCCTGATAGGCCAGGACGATCGGAGTGAACACCACCGCCACCCAGGTCATGATCTTCAGGGTGTACGGGGTGGAGGAGGCGTTGGTGGCGGTCAGCGTGCCCGCGGCGTCCAGGGTCGACGGCAGCACGTTCGGGAACAGCGCCGCGAACAGGGTCGCCACCGCCAGCGCGATCGCCACCGCCGTACCGGTGAACGCCCAGCCCTCCCGGCGTGCCCGGGCGGCGGCCAGACCGCCGACCAGCGCGAGGGCCGCCCCGACGGCGAGCACGACGGCCGCCGCGCTGGAGCGGATGGTCAGCGTCCAGGTCAGGAAGGCCACCGCCACGACCGCGGTGCCCACGCCCAGCTTCACCGCGAGGGCGCCGGCCCGCTCCCGGATGTCCCCGGTGGTCTTCAGGGCGATGAACACCGCGCCGTGCGTGAGGAACAGGGCCAGGGTCGTCACGCCGCCGAGCAGGGCGTACGGGTTGAGCAGGTTGAACAGGCCGCCGACGTACTCGTGGTCGGCGTCCAGCGGCACGCCGCGCAGGATGTTGGCGAAGGCGACGCCCCACAGGATCGCCGGCAGCAGCGAGCCGAAGAAGATCGCCTGGTCCCACCGGCGCTTCCAGGACGCCTCGGGGCGCTTGTGCCGGTACTCGAAGGCGACGCCCCGGGCGATCAGCGCGAGGAGGATCAGCAGCAGCGGCAGGTAGAAGCCGGAGAAGAGGGTCGCGTACCACTCGGGGAACGCGGCGAACATGGCCCCGCCGGCGGTGATCAGCCACACCTCGTTGCCGTCCCAGACCGGGCCGATGGTGTTGATCAGGACACGGCGTTCCCGGTCGTCGCGGCCGAGCACGGGCAGCAGCATGCCGACGCCGAAGTCGAAGCCTTCGAGGATGAAGTAGCCGGTGAAGAGCACGGCGACGAGGAGAAACCAGACGGTCGTCAGTTCCACGATGGGCTCCGGGATCAGTAGGCGAAGGCGAGCGGGCGCTCGGCGTCGTCGGTGTCGGCCGGTTCGGTTGCCGGGGTGAGGTCCGGTACGCCGGCCTTGGCGTAGCGGACCAGCAGCTTGAACTCGACCACGGCGAGGACGGCGTAGATCAGCGTGAAGGCGGTGAACGAGGTGAGCACCTCGGTCAGCGACACCGTGCGGGAGACGCCGTTGCGGGTGAGCATCTCGCCGAAGACGATCCACGGCTGCCGGCCCATCTCCGTGAAGATCCAGCCGAAGGAGTTCGCCAGCAGCGGCAGCACCGGCAGGACCAGGCCGGCGCGCAGCAGCCACCTGTTGGTGGGAGTGCGGCCCTTGCGCTGGGTCCAGAGGACCAGCAGGGCGATCGCGGCGGCGGCCAGGCCGAAGCCGATCATGAATCGGAAGCTCCAGTAGGTGACCGGGATGATCGGGGTGTAGCTGCCGGCGCCGTACTGGCTCGCGTACCGGGCCTGCAGGTCGTTGATGCCCTGCACGGTGCCGTGGGGGTCGCCGGTGCCGAGGAACGACAGCAGGTATGGGATCTTGAGGGCGTACAGCTCGCGGCTGCCGTCGAGGCTGCCGACGGTGAGCACCGAGAACGAGGCGGGGCTCTCGGTGGTGTAGAGGCCCTCCGCGGCGGCCATCTTCATCGGCTGCACGTCGGTCATGATCTTGCCCTGGATGTCGCCGGTGAACAGCACCGCCGCCGAGGAGATCAGCACCACCCAGGAGCCGAACTTCGTGGCGAACCGGTACGCGCCGGTGTCGGCGCTGTCGCGGTTGCGGATCACGTGCCACAGGCCGACGGTGACGATCAGCGACCCGGCGACCAGGAACGCGCCGGCGAGGGTGTGCGGGAAGGTGACCAGGGCGACCTTGTTGGTGAGCACCGCGAAGAAGTCGGTGAGCTCGGCGCGGCCCGTGGTCGGGTTGACCCGGTAGCCGACCGGGTTCTGCATGAACGAGTTCGCGGCCAGGATGAAGTAGGCGGACAGGTTGGTGCCGATCGCGGCGGCCCAGATGCTGGCCAGGTGCAGGCGCTTGGGCAGCCGGTCCCACCCGAAGATCCACAGGCCGATGAAGGTCGACTCGAGGAAGAACGCGACCAGGGCCTCGATGGCCAGGGGCGCGCCGAAGATGTCGCCGACGAAGCGGGAGTAGTCGCTCCAGTTCATGCCGAACTGGAACTCCTGCACGATGCCGGTGACCACGCCCATCGCGAAGTTGATCAGGAACAGCTTGCCGTAGAACTTGG
>JBARAE010000486.1:0-5322 GCA_049791715.1 Micromonospora sp. | reverse complement strand
CTCCCGGGCCGCCCGGGCCGCCGCCCGTACGTCGTCGAGCTGGGCCGGCCAGTGCGCCTCGTCGACGAAGCGGTACGTCGCCGGGACCACCCGCAGCCCGAGCGGGACGAGCGCCCGGCCGTCCTCGTGGTAGCGGCCGCGCCATCCGCCACCATGGATCCAGAGCAGCACTCCGCGTTCCGTCATGCCGCCATCCTGGCCGCTGCCGGCGGGCGTCCGCGAGGCCGCTCTGCCACCGGCAGAAGCCGCCGTCGGATGGCCGCACTCGGCCCCTACGGTTGCGTAACCTACGCGGGGTAAAGTTACCGGATGCCGGAACTCGTGTACCCGCCCGTGATCGCCGCCGCCAAGACGATGTTCCGGGTCCTCGACCTGCGTCTGAGGATCGAGGGCAGCCACCACGTCCCGCGTACCGGGGGAGCGGTGCTGGCCAGCAACCACGTCAGCTACCTCGACTTCATCTTCTGCGGGTACGGCGCGCACGAGTCCCGGCGGCTGGTCCGCTTCATGGCCAAGCACGAGGTCTTCGCGCACAAGGTCTCCGGCCCGCTGATGCGGGGCATGAAGCACATCCCGGTGAACCGGGCGGCCGGTGCCGGGTCGTACAACGCGGCGGTGGACGCCCTCAAGCGCGGCGAGGTGGTGGGCGTCTTCCCGGAGGCCACGATCAGCCGCTCGTTCCTGGTCAAGGAGCTCAAGAACGGCGCCGCCCGAATGGCGCAGGAGGCGGCCGTGCCGCTGCTGCCGGTGGCGCTCTGGGGCACCCAGCGGCTCTGGACCAAGGGTCGCCCGAAAACCCTGACCCGTCGCCACACCCCGATCACCATCCTGGTCGGCGAGCCGATGGACCCGACCGCCTACCCGGACGCGAACACGCTGACCGCCGAGCTGAAGACCCGGCTCAGCGCCCTGGTGGACCGGGCACAGCGGGAGTACCCGGAGTCGCCGGCCGGCCCGGACGACAGCTGGTGGCTGCCGGCGAGCCTCGGCGGCACCGCCCCCACGCTGGAGGAAGCGGCCGAGCTGGACCGCCGCGGTCGCCGCACCTCCGCCTCCTGACGGCCCCGTCCGCCCCCAGGCACGGCGACGCTGCGCCGGGACCGGTCGGGCCGATGACCGGATCGTTCCGCATCCGGGCATGATGGTGTCTGCCGCCCCGGTGCCCGTCCGGGTCAGGATCGAGCCATGAACAGATCAGCACTCGTCGTCATCGACGTCCAGGAGTCCTTCCGTCAGCGCCCCATCTGGGCGTACGCCTCCCAGCCCGACATCGTCGGTCAGGTCAACCGGCTGGTCGACGCCGCCCGGCGACGCGGTGACCTGGTGGTCTGGGTGCTGCACGCCGAGCCCGGCAGCGGAGGCGTCTTCGACCCGGCCAGCGGGCACGTCCGGCTGATCGACGGCATCGAGCCGGTCGCGGGGGAGCCGACGCTGGTCAAGACCTCCCACAACGCGTTCACCACCACCAACCTGCAGCAACTGCTCACCCTGGCCGGCATCCGCGACGTCGCGGTCTGCGGCATCCGTACCGAGCAGTGCGTGGAGACCACCACCCGGGTGGGCTGCGACCTCGGCTACGAGATGACATTCGTGACCGACGCGACCGTCACGTTCCCCACCCCCCACCGGGACCTGCCGGCGGACGCCTCGCTGGAGCAGGTCCTCGCCGACCCGCGCACCCTGTCGGCCGAGGAGATGACCGCCCGGACGGAGTACGCCCTCGCCGGCCGGTTCGCCACCATCCGTACCGTCGCGGAGCTGACCGCGGTCCCCGCCGGGGTCTGAACGGATGCCCCGGGTCGTCCGACGACTCCAGCTCGGCGCGTCTGGCGCCGCGCCACGACCGAGAGCCGTCGTCTTCCTGCTGGTTCCGCAGCTGCACCTGCTGGACCTGGCCGGGCCGGCCCAGGTCTTCTCGAGCGCTGCCGACATCGGGTACGACTACCGGCTGCACTACGTCGCCGAGACCGACGAGGTGCCGACCGTGCAGGGCGTGTCGCTGCGGGCCGACACCGAATGGCCCGCGCTGGACCGGAACGACCTGGTGGTCGTACCCGGATGGCGCCCCAGCGCGCACGGGCCGGCGGGGCCGGTCCGCCCGGAGGACCTGCGGCGCCTGGCCGACCACCACGCGGCCGGCGGCACCGTCGCGAGCATCTGCGCCGGCGCCTTCGCCCTCGGCCGGGCCGGCCTCCTGGACGGGCGGCGCTGCACCACCCACCACGAGGTGCAGGACGAACTGGCCCGGCGGCACCGGGCGGCCCGGGTGGTCCGGGACGTGCTCTACGTGGTGGACGACCGGGTGGTCACCTCGGCCGGCATCGCCAGCGGCATCGACGTGGCGCTGCACCTGGTGGCCACCCGGCACGGCCCGGCCGCCGCCGCCCGGATCGCCCGCACGCTGGTCGTCTACGCCCGGCGCAACGGTCACGAACAGCAGGCCAGCGCGATGATGCGGCACCGGTCGCACCTCTCCGACGCCGTGCACCGGGCGCAGGACCTGATCGACGCCCGCTACTCCGACCCGCTGCCGCTGGCCGACCTGGCCGCCGCCTGCGGGGTCGCCGAACGGACCCTCACCCGGCTGTTCCGCCAGGCCACCGGGCTCACCCCGCTCGGCTACCAGCAACTACTGCGGGTGGAACGGGCCGAGCACCTCATCGGCCACGGTGCCACCGTGGAGGCGGCGGCCCGCACGGTCGGCTTCACCGACGCCCGGATGCTCCGCCGCCTGCGCGCCCGCACCCGCCCGCCCCTGACCCTGGTCGGCTGACCGGCTCAGCAGGCGGAATCCGGGTGGCGGGGGACGGCCGCGGGGAAGGGGACCGCTGGACGGGGCGGGGCGGGCTCCACCCGCCGGCAGTAGTAGTCGTCCCGGGAGCGGAACTCGACCGGCAGGGCGCCCGGCAGGGTGACCCGGCCGTGGTCCGGGAAGGGCGCGCCGCCCACCCGGCCCACCAGCTCGTCCCGCTCCGGCGGGGAGAGGTCCACCAGCTCGGGGTGGACCAGCCGGAAGGTGGCCGCCGCCCGGCGCACCTGACGGGCGAGCTCGGCGACCAGCGGCGCCGGCCCGCCGAGGGCGAGCGCCGGCTGCCGGATGGTCCGCAGCGCGTCGCAGACGACCAGCAGATCCGCCACGCCGTCCGGCCCGTCGGCGAGCAGCTCCAAGCGGGACGGCCACTGCCAGCGAACCTCCCCGGTGACCAGGCGGGGCAGCCGGACCGGGCGCCGGTGCCGGGCGGCGGCCCGATCGTCCGGCCCGGGGACCAGCGCGAGCGGGGACCCGGTGCAGACGTACGCGACCCGGCGGTCGGTGACGTTGACCGTCGCGGGTACGGGAAGGGTCCAGGCGCGGACCTGCTCCGTGGGCCCGAGCAGGTGACCGGCCACCCGGAGCCGGTGTTCCCCGAGCACCTGCTCGCCCGGCTCCGGCACCAGCGCGTACCGGTGGTCGAGCACCGGACGGTCTGCGTCGTCCGCGTCGAAGCGGTGCGGCCCGATGAAGAAGGGCGAGGTGTCCTCCTGCACAGTCACCTCCCGGGGAGCGGTGGGCGGTACGTCGAGCCTGGCCGACACCGTCACGGGTGTCATGACAGCCGTTAGGGGGTCGGCCGGTCGGGTGACGCCTGCGACCGGTAGATGCCGATCTCCTCCGGCCGGACGAGGCCGTCCTCGATCGCCCGGGCGAGCAGCGCCGCCTTGGTGGCGGCCGGGCGACCCGCCCGGGAGTACTTGATCCGCGCCCGGTCGACGTACTGCTTCACGGTGTGCTCGCTGATCCGCATGCGCCGGGCCACCGACGCCTTCGACATCGACTGGAACCACAGCAGCAGCGCTTCGCGTTCCTTGTCGGAGAGGGCCGGCCGGTCCGGCCTCGGGTCGCCCACCATCGCCCCGGCCAGGGCCGGCGGGACGTAGGGGCGGTCGCTGGCCGCGGCCAGGACGGTGGCCACGCAGTGCTCGCGGCCCTCGTGCTTGGCGAGGAACGCCACCGCCCCGGCGTCGAGCGCGGCGAGCATGGTGTCCGGGTCGGTGTGCTCGGAGTAGACCACCACCCGCCGGCCGGCGGCGCTCAGCGCGGCCAGCTTGTCGATCACCATCCGCCCGTGCAGCCGCAGGTCCAGCAGGATCACCTCGGCGTCCGGGGCGTCCCGGAGCACCACGTCGGGATCGTCCCCGGTGGCCAGTACGCGCAGCCGCGGCTCGGTCGCCAGCCAGGCGCGTACCCCGTCGATCACCACCGGGTGGTCGTCGACGATCGCCACGCCGATCGGCGGCCCGCCGGTCATGTCCTCCGCCATCGCGTCCGCGTCCACCTGATCTCCCCGTCCCGCTCGTGCGCCTGCTCCACCGGACCGTCCACGTCGACGGTGACCGGTGGACCGGTGGCGTCCGGTCCGTCGTGGTCGGGGGTGACCAGGCTGACCACCACCTCGTCGGGGCCGGCGACCACGGTGAGCCGGGCCCGGTCCCGGGCGTCGGCGAGCGCGGCGGTGAGCGGCTCGGCGAGCTGACGCCGTACCTCGACCGGCAGCTCGGGTGGCACGCCGATGGCCACCAGCTCGATCGGTACGCCGTTGCGGTCGGCCACGTCGGCGGCGGCCCGCAACTCGTGCAGCAGCGGGTCGGGCACGTCGTCCGACTCGGCGATCAGCCGGCGCAGCCGGGCCGCGGCCAGCAGGCAGCGCCGGCGCACCTCCGGGTCGGCCGGGTCGGCCTGCCCCGTGGCGAGGGCGGCCAGCACCTCCTCGGCCGTGCCGCTGACCAGTGCCAGCCGAGCCTGTCGCTCCTCGCGGGCCTGTTCCGCGGCCACCCGTTTCGCCTCCACCGCGAGGGCGGCCGCGGCGGTGCCGGCCCGGTCCCGGGCGAGAACGGCGATCGCGGCGGCGCCGGCGAAGACCGCCACCGGCAGGGACGAGGTGCCGTAGACGTACATCGCGTAACGGGTGAGGTCGGCCGGGGCGGGGGCGCCGTGGGCCAGCACCGCGGTCAGCGCGATGGCCGCGTGGGCACCGAGCAGCGCGAGGAGCCAGCCGAGCGGGCGGCGCCACAGCACCAGCAGGAGGAACCAGGCGAGCCCGCTCCACACCCAGTTCGCCGCGGTGAACAGGTACCGCTCGCCGACGGCGGCGAACACCGCAGCGTCGACCACCAGCAGCAGCGCCGCCAGCGGCCGGGCCGGGAGGAGGTGGCCGCGCAGCAGCGGTACGCCGGCCAGCACGCCGACCGCGGCGACGATCAGCCAGCCGGCGCCGACCACCGCCGGGGCGAGCAGCGCCGGCCAGGCGGCGAGCAGCGCCGGCAGGCCGATCACCATGTGCC
>JBARAE010000485.1:0-2312 GCA_049791715.1 Micromonospora sp. | reverse complement strand
GTGCCTCGTCCGTGGGCCCGAGGCACCGGGTCCGGGCAGGGGCGGGGGAGGGCAGGATCGCGAGGTCGAACAGCACGTCGAACGGCGAAGGGCCCCGCCACGGCGGGGGCGATATCGCACCGCGGCCTAGGATCGGGCCATGGCGCTGACCCTGGACGACGTCGACCGGTTCGAGGCCGCCAGGTCGCGCCTGGAGGCCATCGCCTACCGCCTCCTGGGCTCCGCCGGGGAGGCCGAGGACGCCGTGCAGGAGACGTTCCTGCGCTGGCATGCCGCTGACGTCGACCGCATCGCGGTCCCCGAGGCCTGGCTGACGAAGGTCCTCACCAACCTGTGCCTCAACCAGCTCGCCTCCGCGCGGGCGCGCCGCGAGACGTACGTGGGCCAGTGGCTGCCTGAGCCGCTGCTCGCGGGGGACCCCATGCTTGGCCCGGCCGACACCGCTGAGCACCGCGAATCGGTCTCGTACGCGGTCCTCACCCTCATGGAGCGCCTCTCGCCCAACGAGCGGGCGGTGTACGTGCTGCGGGAGGCCTTCGACTACCCGCACCGGGAGATCGCCGAGATCCTCGACATCACCGAGGTTGCCAGCCAGCAGATCTTCCACCGCGCGAAGAAGCACGTCGCGGACGGCAAGGCCCGCCTCGAGATCGACGCGGCCGCTGCCCGGCGGATCGTCGAGGAGTTCCTGGCGGCCGCCACCAGCGGCAGGACCGAGCCGCTCGTGCGCCTGCTCACCGAGGACGCCGTCGCGATCGGGGACGGCGGCGGGAAGGTCCCGGCCCGCGCCAGGGCGTTCGAGGGTGCCGTCGCGGTCGCGAAGTTCCTGTGGGGCCTGTTCAAACCCAGCCCGGCCAAGCGCGCCATGGTCGGCGGCACGCCGGAGGTCTACCCCTGGACCGCCAACGGCGATCCCGCCGTCGTGGCGGTCGTGGACGGCCGGGTCGTCGGCGTCATGTGCCTGGAGGTCACCGCCCAGGGCATCGCCGCGTTCCGCAACCAGGTCAACCCCGACAAGCTCGAACGCGCGACCGCGCTGTGGGCGGCCACCGACCACGGGGAGCCCCTGTTCAACGCCTTCTGACGATCATGTGAGGTGCTTCACATCGCGTTCCTGTCAGGAATCGTGGGGCCGCCCGGTTCAAGTGGCGAACCCAAGCGAGACAGGAGCACGGAAATGCCGCAGCGCATCATCGTCCTCGGAGCCGGATACGCCGGAGCCATCGCCGCCGGGCGCCTCGCCAAGCGGCTGCGCCCCGAGGACGTCGCCATCACCCTCGTCAACGCCGAGCCCGACTTCGTGGAACGCGTCCGCATGCACCAGCTGGCGGTCGGCCAGGACCTCAAGCCCCGACCGTTGACCGAGATGTTCGCCGGCACCGGCGTGGAACTGAGGCTCGCGAAGGTCACTGGCGTTGACGTCGACCGCAAGACCGTCGCCGTGATCGACGCGAACGGTGCCGAAGAACTCACCTACGACACGCTCGTCTACGCCCTCGGCAGCGGCTGGAACGCCCAAGGCGTCCCCGGGACCGCCGAGCATGCCTACCAGATCGCCAGCCGCCCCGGGGCACGGCGGCTGCGGGAGCGCCTGGCCCGCCTCGACGCCGGGCAGACCGTGGTCGTCGTCGGCGGCGGACTCACCGGCCTGGAGGCCGCGACCGAGATCGCCGAGGCCCGCCCGGACCTCGACGTGGCCCTCGCCGCCCGGGGCGGCCTCGGCGACTGGCTCTCGCCCAAGGGTCGCAAGCACCTGCGAGAGGTCTTCGGCAAGCTCGGGATCACCGTGCACGAGCACGCCGCCGTCACCGGCGTCGAAGCCGACCGCGTCGCCACCGCCGACGGTAAGGCCATCCCGGCCGCGGTCACCGTGTGGACCACTGGCTTCGCGGTCCACCCGATCGCGAAGGCGACCGCCCTGGAGGTCACCGGCACTGGCCAGATCGTGGTCGACGGGACCATGCGCTCGGTCTCGCACCCGGACGTGTACGCCATCGGCGACGCCGCCTTCGCGATGGGCCGAGGCGGCAAGCCGCTGCGGATGTCGTGCGCCTCGGGCACCCCGATGGCGTGGCAGGCCGCCGACGCGATCGCGGCGCGCCTGACCGGCGGAAAGCTCCCGAACGCGCCGCTCCGCTACTTCAACCAGTGCATCTCCCTGGGCCGCAAGGAGGGCCTGATCCAGTACGTCACCGCCGACGACCGCGCCGTGCCCGCGGCCCTGACCGGACGGCTCGCCGCCGTCTACAAGGAACTGGTCTGCAAGGGCGCCGCCTGGGGCGTCGCCAACCCGACGCTCGGGCTGCCGGCCC
>JBARAE010000484.1:0-2247 GCA_049791715.1 Micromonospora sp. | reverse complement strand
CCACCCGTCGACTCGCGGTACTCGACGAGATCGGCGCCGAGACCGGCACGAACCGCAACCGGGTCGTGTTGGCCTGGCTGGCCGGAGGGAACCCGGCCGTCACCCCGATCGTCGGCGTGAGCACTGTCGAGCAGCTGAACGAGGCGGTGGCGGGGGTGTCACTGGAGTTGACCGCCGAGCAGCGCGAACGCCTGGACTCCGCGATGTGACCTATCAGGACACCTCACTGGCGTCCGGGCCCACCGGACAGCCTGCACGGCCAGCCGTCGGCATCCGCACCAGCGGCGTTCCGCTGGACCACCTGGCACCTGTGAGGCCGCGATGCCCTTCCCTTGCCGATGCGCGATCGTCGTTGCTTCCGGTTCCGCTGCCCTGATCGGGGCGCCCGAGTCGCGCGAAAAGACCGAGATTGACGGCGTACATCGTGTCAGGCTGCTCGGCATGTCTGATCGCGACAGCCCGGATCGTCAGTGCGGATCGACCACCCGGCTCACGATCCGGGCGTGCTTGCCGACCTGTCGGCCGCGGGCGAAGCCGAACTCCTCGAGCAGTTCGACGGTTGCGCTGAACAGGAACCGCCCCTGCGCGTCCCGACCCGCGGTGACCTCTGAGATCGCCTCGACGAGGCCGCCGCCGGCTCGGGCGATCAGGTCGAGGGCGCCGGCCACCGCGGCCCGGGCCACGCCCTGACCGCGGTGCCGCCGATCGACGAAGATGCAGGTGACCCGCCAGTCCGGCCACGGCGGGGCGTCCTGGTCGTACGCGCGCCGGTGCTTGATGCCGGGCAACTCCTCCGGGCTGCCGTACTGGCACCAGCCCTGCGCGACGCCCTCCTCGTCGAGCACGAGGGCGGCGTGGGCCTGGCCGGTCCGTACCCGGTCCTCCTTGAGCGCCCGGTAGTCGGCCCCCTTCTGGGGGCGGTCCAGGTGGTAGCCGATGCACCAGCATCCGCCGTACACGCCGTTGTTGCGCTCGACCAGCTCCGCGAACGCGGGCCACATCGAGGCGTCGAGGGCTTGAATCGTGTACGCCATGTCAGGCGCCGGCGGCCGCGGCGAGGAGCCGGGCCAGCTCGGCCGGGCGCGTGAACATCGGCCAGTGGCCGGAGTCGATGTCGACCACCTCGAGGTGCTTGGCCCTGGTTAGCTCGGGCAGCTCGCCGGCCTCGATCCACTCGCGGGCCTGGGCCGGGGTGAACTCGGGGCACACCAGCGTGACGGGCACCTCGTACCGTCGTTCGTCGCCGAGGCGTACGACGCCCTGGGCGACGTCTGCCGGCACGGGGATGGCGGCCGAGGTGATCCGCCGCCGGGCGTCCTCGTCGAGGTCGGCCGAGTCCGGCCCCTCGAAGGGCTCCCAGCCCGGGAACGGCATGACGCCGTTCGTCATGTCGAAGAAGGCGGCGTACTGCTCCCCGTCGGCGGACGGGAAGCCGCCGATGAGCACGACCCGGGCCACCCGCTCGGAGCGCGCGTCGGCGGCCAGCCAGGCGAGCGTGGCGGCGGCCGAGTGCCCCACCACGACCGGCGGGCCGGACGCGGCGTCGACCGCGGCGAGCACGGTGGCCACCTGGTCGTCGAGGGTGGCCGATGAGGACCCGTCGCCCTGGCCGGGCAGGGTGAGCGGCACGGGACGGTGGCCCAGCCGTTCGAGCTGCGGCGCCACCTCGTCCCAGGCGGACCCGTCCAGCCAGAGGCCGGCGATGAGCAGGATGTCCATGGTCGTTTCCTCCAGCGCGGTCGGTAGGCGGTCAGGCTAAGACGTGTTCCGGACGATCGGCTTCCGGTTTCCGTCGGGTCTCCGTAACCTCCTGGTGTGCGGAACGATGTCAGCCCCACGGCACGCGCGCTGCGCGCCCTGGAGATCCTGCAGAACCGGCCCGGTACGACGGCCGACGAGCTGGGCGCGCGCCTGGGCGTCACCGAGCGGGCCGCGCGCCGGTACGTGGAGATCCTGCGTGAGGCCGGCATCCCCGTCGAGTCGTCCCGAGGTCCGTACGGCGGGTACCGGCTCGGACGGGGTGTGCGACTGCCACCGGTCGTCTTCACCGAGGCCGAGGCGCTCGGGCTGGTGATGGCCGTGCTCGACGGCCAGCCGGCGGCAGTCGACGGCGACGACCTCGTCGGCTCGGCGCTCGGCAAGGTCATCCACGCGCTGCCCGAGGGCGTCGGACGGCAGGCGGCCGCTCTGCGGGAACACGCGTCGGCTGCGCCCGACCGGCGCGCGTCCCGCCCCGACCCCGCCACC
>JBARAE010000483.1:0-6343 GCA_049791715.1 Micromonospora sp. | reverse complement strand
CTGCTCCGGCGGGCAGCACCCCCGCCCGGCTGAGTGACCCCGGGGGCGCTGCACACCGCGCCGGCGCCCCCGGTCCGGGATCGCGAGGAGGTACGACTCGGGTAGGACCTCCTCGCAATCACCGCGGCTGTTCCCGGCTGGCGGCGCGCCCGTTGGGGCGAGATTCGTCAGGAACGTGACGGTTGAAATGGTCCGTCGAGGTATTGCCGCACGGACGCTGGGCGGCGCACCGTAGTCGCATGCACGCAATTCGTGCGGCGCACGCCTTCGACGGCATCCGGTTCCTGCCCGGCGGCGTCACTGTGTTCCTCGAGGCGGACCGGATCGTCGGGGTCGAGACGGGCCGGGCCGATCTGCCGGACGGTGTCGAGGTGGTGGAGTACGCCGGCACCGTGCTGCCCGGGCTCATCGACTGCCACACCCACCTGGTCGCGGACAGCACCGTCGGAGGGCTCGAGCGCGCCGGGGCGATGCCGGACGAGGCGGTCGACATCGTCATCATCGAGTCACTGCGTGCTCACGCGGCGGCTGGGGTGACGACCGTCCGCGACCTCGGCGACCGCGGCTACCGGACGCTCGCGTTCCGGGACCGGCCGGGGCTGCCGCGCGTGGTCGCGTCCGGGCCACCGCTGACGACCCTCGGAGGGCACTGCCACTTCCTCGGCGGAGTGGTCGACGGCGACCTGCGGGCGGCGGTGGTGGCGCGCGCCGAGCGCGGGGTCGACGTGATCAAGGTGATGGCCTCGGGCGGATTCGCGACGCCGGGAACCGACCAGCTGGGCGCTCAGTTCACCGTCGCCGAACTCGCCGCACTGGTCGACGTAGCACACGACGCGGGTCTCCCCGTCGTGGCGCACGCACACTCGGCCATCGGCATGCGGAACGCGGTGGCGGCCGGCGTCGACGGGATCGAGCACTTCACCGGCCTCACCGCCGAAGGACCACGCATCGACGACGACCTGCTGCACGAGGTGGCCCGCCGGGGCGTCTACGTCGACCTCACCATGGGTAACGACCGCTCCGTCCTGTCACGGATGCCCGCACCACCGCCAGCGCTCGCGGAACTCGCCGCGAGGCTGGGCTTCACCAGTTTCGAGGCGTTCTACCTGTCGCGGATCGGCGTGTTCAACCGGCTTCGCGAGCACGGGGTGGCCGTGATCACCGGCGTGGACTCCGGCATGGCCCCGGCCAAGCGGCACGGCAACGCCTGGCGCACCGTCGGGGAGCTGGTCGAGGGTGGCTACACCGTTGCCGAGGCCCTCGCGGCCGCGACGTCGGTGGCCGCGGAAGCATGCGGGCTCGCGGGGCAGACCGGCCGGCTCGCTGCGGGCTACGTCGCCGACGTACTCGTCGTCGACGGCGACCTCGCCCAGGACCCCTCGCTCCTGCGCGCCCCCCGTCAGGTGCTGGTCCGGGGGACCCCGGTCGGCCTCGCCTAGCCACCGCGCCCCGGTTTCAGCACCGCCAGTCTTTTGACGTGCATCAACTATTGACCTGCGTCGAACAGCGAGTCGAGACTGACAGGCGGAGCGCCTGCAACGGGAGGTCACGCGATGCGGTCTCGAGTTCGTTCTGTGGTGCTGCTCATCGTCACGGCCGCTGCGGCGATCCTCATGGCACCGCCGAACGCCCAAGCGGTGGGCGCCGTTCCATCTCACCTCGCCATCACCCCCAGCAGTCCGTCGTACGTCGGCTACACGATCACGGGCACGGTTGCGCTGTCGTTCGACGACGACGCCGACGTGACCGGGTCTGTGATCCACATGCAGCGGACGTTCAACGGCGACGTGACGCCCCTACCGGACATCGTGGCCACGTCGTGGGGTGACTGGTTCAACGACTATCCCCAGGCCGCGGGCACCTATGAGTACGTGGCCACCTTCGACGGCGACGACGTGCACGCGCCGGCACAGGCGACGGCGACGGTCACCGTGACACGGGTCCCGTCCCACCTCAGCCTCAGCGCCAACAATCCGTCCTGTGCCGGTTGCACGATCTCGGGAACGATGGCGCTGTGGTTCGACGACTACGTCGATGCGACGGGGTCAGTGATTCACATGCAGCGCACGTTCAACGGCGAGGTGACACCCCTGCCCGACATCGTGCTCGCATCCTCCGGCAACTGGTTCTACGACTATCCCCAGGCCGCGGGCATTTACGAGTACCTGGCCACCTTCGACGGCGACGACGTGCACGCGCCGGCACAGGCGACGGCGACGGTGGCCGTGGAGCGCCGGGCGTCATACGTGGGTATGAACGTCTGGGCGAACCCACAGGGCACGCTGCACATGTACGCCAATCTCGCCGGCTGCCACGGCAATTGCGAGCTGGTGATCACCGCCGCATCAGACACCCGGACCTGGGAGGTTGCCCGCTTCAGGCTCCCGGAGGGTGGCGGATACACGCCGACGATCAGCTTCAAGCGGCAGGGCGCGACGCGAGTCATCGCGTCGTACGCGGGCGACGACTGGTTCCTGCCAGGGCAAGCCGTGGCAACCGCGCCCTTCTAGGGCGCGTATCGAAGTCTGCCCCGTCCGACCGGGGGCCCGCCCCGGACCTGGCCTGACCGGGTGCTGGCCGACAAGGCGTACACCTCTCCGGCGAGCCGCGCCTATCTGCGCCGATGCGGGATCAAGGCGACTATCCCGAGCAAAGCCGACCAAGACGCTCACCGCCGTAAGCGAGGGTCGAAGGGCGGACGGCCACCTGCCTTCGACCGCGATGCCTACAAGCAGCGTCACGCTGTGGAGTGCGGCATCAACCGGCTCAAACGCAACCGCGGCGTCGCCACGCGCTTCGACAACCTTGCCGTGCGCTACGAGGCCGTCGTACACATCGCCGCGATCAACGAATGGCTGTGACCCACTTCAGATACACGCTCTACTCGCTCTTGGGCCAGATGGGGCCCTGGTCGGTCCAGGTGACACCCTTGTTGTGGCAGAGGCAGAACGGGTGGCCGATGGGGTCGGTGTAGACGCGCCAGCCGTAGCCGTCGGGGCCGATGGAGTCCTGCTGCAGGGTCGCGCCGAGGGCCAGGACCCGGCTCTGTTCGGCCTCGATGTCGTCGACTTCGAAGTCGAGATGGAACTGCTTGGGGTGCTCGCCGTCGGGCCACTGCGGGGCGCGGTAGTCCTCCACCCGGATGAAGGCCAGCTCGATCTCGCCGAACCGGATACCGGCCCAGTTGCCGTGGCTGCCCTCCTTGACCGGGCGACCCGTCACCTCTGAATAGAAGGCCGCCAGCGCCATCGTGTCCGGGCAGTCGATGATGAAATCGGTGAGTCGCAGCATCCGGCGATCTTGCCACAAGATCAAATAAGCCGGAGTTGGAGACAGGCCCTAGATGTTCTGCCCAGAGAGGCTGGGGACGCGACTGGCGGGTGGGCCGTCGATCAGCCTGTCGGTGAATCAGGAGGGCATGGTGCTGCCGGGGCCGTACGGCTGCTGCTGCGGGTACTGCGGGTGGGCGTACTGCGGTTGCCACTGTTGCGGCTGGTGGTAGCCCTGCTGCGCCGCCCATTGTTGCTGGGCGACCCACTGCTGCAGCGTCGCGACGTGTTCGGCGAATCGCGGGTCGGCTTTCCGTACCAGGACCGTGTGGCCGTCGCCCGATACGTGGGCGGAGGCGATGAAAGGCCACCCGGCGTTCGCGGTGAGGAACAGGCCCACCAAGAGCAGCGCCACGAACGCCAGGACGATCGGACCGACGTACGACGTGCCCTGCGGGACGACGGCGGCAAGGACGACCACGGCCAGGATGGCGAAGACCACCATGCCGATGCCGCCGAGCAGCCGGTTTCTGCGGAGCTTGACGCAACGCGGGCAGAACGGCCAGCCCGGTGCCTTCACCCGCTTCTCCAGCACGGTGGCGACGATCGCGAACGCCACCAGCCCGAGCGGGATGAGCAGGTACGTCCACGACGGGACCTTCGACTTGAAGAGCACCCGCTTGTGCTGGGCTGCCGGCTCACCGTGCCGGGTGCACAGCTGGAGCACCTGACCCCCGCCCGTAACGAGGGGCGCAGGAATGGCGACCAGCATGATCACTCCAACTGTTGCTGGGAAGAAAGTCGCCCCAGATTACGACCACGGGGCGTTCGGCAGTTGCCCCGATCGTCGGCGTGACGCCCGCCCACAGTGGGATCCGCCCATCGAGTCCTCGCGCGGACCTGCGTCGCGAGGAAGCCGAGCGGCAACGGGCGCCCGGCCGAGTGACCGGACGCCCGCACCCGCCGGGCTCCTACGACCCCGCCGGTACCCGTTCGAGCGGCGAGGCCGCGACCGGCCGGAGTGCCGGCCGGGCGAGAGCACTCGGCCACCAGGTGCGGGAGCCGAGATGCAGGAACAGCGCCGGGACGAGCAGGCTGCGGACGAGGAAGGTGTCGAGCAGCACCCCGACGCCGATGATGACCGCCGTCTGCACGGACGGCACCAGCGGCAGCACGCTCAGCGCGCCGAACGTGGCGGCCAGCACCACCCCCGCGCTGGTGATCACCCCGCCGGTGACGGTCAGCGCGTGCAGCACACCCGGCCGGTGCCCGAGTTGCGCCGTCTCCTCCCGGACCCGGGTGGCGAGGAAGATGGTGTAGTCCACGCCGAGGGCGACCAGGAACAGGAACGTCTGCAGCGGGATCCCGACGAAGAGCTGCGGGTAGCCCATCGCGTCGAGGATCAGCCCGGCCGCGCCCATCGCGGCCACGTAGGACAGCACCACGCTGGCCAGCAACAGCAGCGGTGCGATCAGCGCCCGCAGCAGCAGCACCAGGATGACGAAGACGACCCCCAGGATCAGCGGCACCACCGTCCGCTTGTCCCGGTCGACCGTCGCCTTCTCGTCGATCAGGTACGCGGTGTCCCCGCCGACGAGGGCCTGCGCCCCGGGTACGGCGTGCACCGCCGCGCGGAGCCGGTCGACGGTGTCCAGCGCGGCGTCGCTGTCCGGCGTGTCCGCCAGGACCGCCGCGATGCGCACCCAGCGGCCGTCCGGCGAGCGTTCCGGTACGCCGACCCCGGCCACCCCCGGCACCGTACGGGCGGCGGCCACCACCTGGTCGGCGGGACCGGCGGCGGCCAGGATCTCCGCGGGCGCGACCGCTCCGCTCGGGTAGTGCGCCTCGATCATCTGTTGCCCGGTGACCGAGCCGACCTCCTTGGTGAACGACTTGTCGTGCGGCATGCCGATGCTGAGGTTGCCGATGCCGAAGCTCAGGGCGACGAGCACGGCGGCCGTTCCCAGCCACACCGCGCGGGGCCGCCGCCCGACGAACCCGGCGATCCGCCGCCACACCCCGTGCTGGGCCGCCACGTCGAGCCCGACCGCGTCCGGTGAGTACCGGGGCACGAACGGCCAGAACAGCCACCGCCCGAAGAGGACCAGCACGGCCGGCAGCAGCGTGGTCATGGCCAGGAACGCCGCGACGATCCCGACCGCGCCGACCGGTCCGAGGCCCCGGGTGGACGGCAGGTCCGCGGCGAGCAGGCAGAGCAGTCCGATCGCGACGGTCGCCGCCGAGGCGCCGATCGCGCCGATCGACCGCCGCAGCGCGACGGCAATCGCCGCGTGCCGGTCGGTGTGCCGGCGCAGTTCCTCCCGGTACCGGGCGATGAGCAGCAGGGCGTAGTCCACACCGACCCCGAAGACCAGCACGGTCAGGATGCTCTGGCTCTGGAAGTCCACGGCCAGCCCGGCATGCTTGGCCAGCAGGTACACGACCGCGCTGGCGAGCTGGTTGGCCACCGCGACCGTGATGAGCGGGATCAACCACAGCACCGGACTGCGGTACGTGACGAGCAGCAGCAGCGCGACGGTGCCCGCAGCCGCCAGCAGCAGCGCGCTGTCCATGCCGTTGAACGCGTCGAAGACGTCGTCCTCGGCGCCGGCCTGGCCGGTGAGCGCGGTCCGCAGTCCGGGTGGTGCTGTGTCGAGCTGGTCCTTGACGTCGGCCACCGCGTCAGCCCGCTGGTCGGCGGTCCCCGCGACCGGGAAGGAGAGCAGCAGCGCCTGCCCGTCCTCGCTCCGGATCGGAGGGGGCACCTGGCCGCCGTCGGCGTACCGGGCGAACGCCGCGCGATCGCCGTCGACCTTCGCGCGGTCGCCGTCGGTGAGCCCGCCCTCGCGGACGTAGACGGCGACGGCGAGGGGCTTCTGCGAGTCCGGGAACGCCTCCTCCGCCCGCTGCACCGCCCGGCGCGCCTCGGCGGAGGCGGGCAGCGCGCCGAGGGCGTCGTTGTCCTGCACCTCGCTCAGCTTGATGGCCAGCGGCCCGGCCGCGGCGATGAGGACGAGCCAGAAGACGAGCATCGTGTACTTGCTGCGGCGGCCCGGCGCCAGCCGGTGCTTTTC
>JBARAE010000482.1:0-3036 GCA_049791715.1 Micromonospora sp. | reverse complement strand
GAGCAGGCCGCCGGGGTCGAAGCCGCCGGGCACCGCCCAGGCGTCGAACCAGCCGTCGGTGGCTGCCCGCATCGCGGCGCAGCGGTCCACCAGGTCGGCCAGCGGCGGGTACGACTCGGGGCTGACCTCGCCGCGCCGCAGCCGGGAGACCAGGCTCTCCGGCCGGCCGGGACCGTACGTCAGGTCGATGGCGCGCAACTCGGCGACGGCGTCCCGCAGCGCCTCCCCGACCCCTCGACGGCCGAGCCACTCGGGCGCGTTGAGCAGCAGCGAGTACTCCGCGGTGGAGGTGCGCACGGTGTGCTGGACGGTGATCCGGTCGACGGCGGCCCCGCCGGCCCGGTCCAGCCGGTGGCTGCGGGAGCCGAGCCGCAGGTCGGGGCGGCGGCTCACGAAGGCCGCCTGGTCCACCCAGCGCGTGCGTGGCTGCTCGTCGAGCCATCGGGTGCTGTGCTGCTGGTCGATCCGCATCACACCTGCTCCTTCGCTGACGACGCCGCAGCGCCGCGGCGAAGCCGGTCACGGGCCCCCGTGACCCGTTCTCCCCGACCATAGGCAGCGGAGATGACGGACCCATGAATGTCACCTGGGAGCATCCTGAGCATCTCGTTATCCCGCATCGTGGAAGACGCGAACCGCGAGTCGGGACGGCGACGTACCGTTCACGGGGAACGACGAGGTGAGGAGCGCCAGGTGGCACGGATCGCGGTGGTGGCCGGAGACGGGATCGGACCCGAGGTGGTCGGGCAGGCCCGCAAGGTCGTCGACGCCGTGCTCCCCGGGGTCGAGGCCACGGAGTACGACCTGGGCGCTGCCCGTTACCACCGCACCGGCGAGGTGCTGCCCGACTCGGTGCTGACCGAGCTGGCCGGGCACGACGCCATCCTGCTCGGTGCGGTCGGCGACCCGACCGTCCCGCCGGGCGTGCTGGAGCGCGGCCTGCTGCTCAAGCTCCGCTTCGCCTTCGACCAGTACGTCAACCTCCGCCCCTCCCGGCTCTGGCCCGGCGTGTCCGGCCCGCTCGCCACCGTCAAGCCCGGCGAGGTGGACCTGGTGGTGGTCCGCGAGGGCACCGAGGGCCTCTACGCCGGCGCGGGTGGCTCGCTGCACCGGGACACGCCCGCCGAGGTGGCCACCGAGGAGAGCCTGAACACCCGGCACGGGGTGGAGCGGGTGATCCGCGACGCGTTCGCGCGGGCCCGCCGCCGGGAGCGGCGCAAGGTGACCCTGGTGCACAAGACCAACGTGCTCACCCACGCCGGCTCGCTGTGGTCCCGCACCTTCGAGGCGGTCGCCGCCGAGCACCCCGACGTGACCACCGAGTACCAGCACGTCGACGCGGCCGCGATGTTCCTGGTCACCCAGCCCCAGCGGTACGACGTGGTGGTCACCGACAACCTCTTCGGTGACATCCTCACCGACATCGCCGCCGCGGTGACCGGCGGCATCGGCCTGGCCGCCAGCGGTTGCATCAACCCGGAGGGCCGCTACCCGTCGATGTTCGAGCCGGTGCACGGCTCCGCGCCGGACATCGCCGGCAAGGGACTCGCCGACCCGGTGGCCGCGGTGCTGTCAGCGGCGCTCCTGATCGACCAGCTGGGCCACGCCGACGCCGCCGCCCGGATCACCGCCGCGGTCGCCACCGAGCTGGCCAACCGGACCCCGGGCGTACCGCTGCGGACCGAGGAGGTCGGCGACCGGCTCGCCGGGTACGCCGTAGCCTGACCGGGGCCGCTCCGCGGCCCGGTTCCGGGCCGCCAGACCCGTACCGGGCTTGTCCGCCGCACCGTCGCCCGCGGTTCCGCCGCTGTGGCGACGGCCATCCGGAGCGCTCGATCCACCGGGGCGGAGCTATCCGCTGAACGACCGTTCGGGGTAAGTTTCTGGCACCAGAGACGTCGGTGTGCGATCCCGCATGCCGTTAACCCGCAGGGAGGTCAGCGCGATGAGCGGTGGTGACAAGCTCGATTTCGAGATCCGTCCGAATCCCGCGCCGGTATCCGCCGCCGACCGGGCCGCCCTGCTGGCCAACCCGGGATTCGGTCGGGTCTTCACCGACCACATGGTCACAATCCGGTACGCGGAGGGCAAGGGCTGGTACGACGCTCGGGTCGAGGCGCGGGCGCCGATCCCGATGGACCCGGCGAGCGCCGTCCTGCACTACGCGCAGGAGATCTTCGAGGGGCTGAAGGCGTACCGCACCGCGGACGGCGCGGTGACGATGTTCCGGCCGGAGGCCAACGCAGCCCGCTTCGTCAACTCCGCCCGCCGGATGGCGATGCCCGAGCTGCCGCCGGAGACGTTCGTCGAGTCGCTGCGTCGGTTGGTCGAGGTCGACCAGGACTGGATCCCTGACCAGGAGGACGCGAGCCTCTACCTGCGGCCGTTCATGTTCGCCAGCGAGGTCTTCCTCGGCGTGCGGCCGTCCAACGAGTACCTCTACCTGGTGATCGCCTCGCCGGCCGGGGCGTACTTCTCCGGCGGGGTCAAGCCGATCACCGTCTGGGTCTCGCCGGACTACACCCGGGCGGCCCCGGGCGGTACGGGCGCGGCGAAGTGCGGCGGCAACTACGCCACCTCGCTGGTGGCGCAGGCTGAGGCGATCGAGGCGGGCTGCGACCAGGTGGTGTTCCTGGACGCGGTGGAGCGGCGGTTCGTCGACGAGCTGGGCGGCATGAACGTCTTCTTCGTCTACGACGACAACACCCTGGTCACGCCCCCGTTGACCGGGACCATCCTGCCGGGGATCACCCGGGACGCGATCCTGACCCTGGCCGCCGAGGCCGGGCACCGGGTAGAGGAGCGGCCGGTCAGCTTCGCCGACTGGCAGGCGGACGCGGCCAGCGGCCGGCTGCGCGAGGTCTTCGCCTGCGGCACCGCCGCGGTGATCACGCCGATCGGCCGGGTGCGGTTCCCGGACGGGGAGTTCCTCGTCGGCGGCGGGGAGCCGGGCCGGTCCACGATGGCGCTGCGGCAGCAGCTCGTCGACATCCAGCGTGGTCGGGCCGAGGACCGGCACGGCTGGGTGCAGCGGGT
>JBARAE010000481.1:0-1542 GCA_049791715.1 Micromonospora sp. | reverse complement strand
GCGTCGGCCGGTGGAGGTGCGGCCGGGCCGGGCTGGCCCGCACCCGGCCCGCTGGCGGGCCGGTCCGCCTCCGCGCCGGCACCGCCGGTCGGAAGAGCGCCCGCTCCGGAAGTCGGCTGGGCCGGTGCCGGGCGTCGCCAGAAGTCGTCCTCGGAGCTGGCACCGGTAGGCGTCGTCACGCCGTCCGACGCTACCAACGCATGGGCCCGTAGGCCGTTCGACCGGCCGGGTCGGGCGGCGCGCCGGAGGTTCGGGGTGGCCCGGCCCGGGCGGTAGTCTTGCCGCTCGTGAGCACCGAAGACCCCGGCACGCAGGACGCGCGCAGCGACGACGACCGCACCGTCGACCTCGGCGACGACTTCGTGGTGCTGCCCGAGCAGACGGCCGACGACACCGATCGTGGCTGGGGAGAGTTCGCCGGCGGCGACGACGACTGGCTGCTCGCCGAGCGACCGCCGCACTGGGGCTGATCGGACCTAGCCGCGGACGACCACGGCGAAGCGGCTTCCCTCGGGCAGCCCGACGGCACGCTCGGCCTGTTCCGGTCGGAGCGCCAGGTAGAGCGCGGACGAGCCGTCCACGGCCTCCGCACCGACGACGTCGAGCACCAAGGCCTGGGACGCGAGGAGGACCGCCTCGGCGGCCGCCCCGCCGGCCGGTACGACCAGCAGGTCGACCCGGGCGCCCGGACGCAGCACCGCCAGGGCGGCCGGCTCGGCCAGCCGGACCGGTACGCCGACCAGGCCGCTGGGCAGCGGCAGGGCCGAGTCCGGGGGAGCGCTGGCGCCGGGGCTGGTCGACGGTGTCGGGGCGGGGGTGACCCGGCCGGCACCGGGTGGGCAGCCGGCGGGCGTCTGCAGGACGGCAGCGGCCAGCCCGAGCAGGACGGCGACCAGCCCGGCGCGAAGCAGTGTGCCGCCGCGGGGCATGCCACGCCAGCGCACCGGGCGCAGTGATCCCTCGCTCGCCGTCACCCGGTGCCTCCCGCCTCGGCCGCCTCGCGGCGCCGAGATCCGGCGCCCGGATCAGGAGGCTAGGGGCGATGGGCCGGGCATGGCCGCGGAGGCGGGCGTCCTGTGGACGAGCGGCCGGCCTGTGGAAAACCCGCGCCGGGCGACCGGTGCTGCTATGCGTCCGGCGGGGCGGGATCCGGCCGGGTGCCGGCCCCCGCGGCCGGGGCTCAGGAGGAGGCGGCGCCGGAGGAGCTGGCGGCCGGGGTCTTGGTCGAGCCGCCGTTGCTCGCGGCGGACGAGCCGTTGGTCGAGCCGGTCGAGGAGCTGGACGAGCCGGAGGACGTCTCCGACTTGGCCGGCTTGCTCACGGTGCCCGTCGTGCTGTCCGAGCCGGACGAGCGCGAGTCGGTGCGGTAGAAGCCGGAGCCCTTGAAGACGACGCCGACCGAGTTGAAGAGCTTCCGCAGCCGCCCCTCACACGCCGGGCACTCGGTCAGCGGCTCGTCAGAGAAGGACTGCACCGCCTCGAGCTGGTGGCCGCACGCGGTGCAGGCGTACTGGTACGTGGGCACGTTCTCCTCCGGATCTG
>JBARAE010000480.1:0-5382 GCA_049791715.1 Micromonospora sp. | reverse complement strand
TGATCAACAGCTCTGGAGGGGTTGTCCACAGGGCTGGGGTGGGGTTGTCCACAGGGGCGGCGGGGTCGTGCGGGGGGTGGGCAGCCTGGGTGGGTGGCTGATTTCGATCTCCTGTTGCGCGTTGCTGCCCGGCACGGTGGCGTGGTGACGGTAGACCAGGCGCTTTCTGCGGGCTTCAGCCGCGACCAGATCCGGTACCTGTGTCGCTCCGGCCGCTGGATCCGGGTGGCCCGGGGCTGCTTCGTGCCGGCGGCGGAGGTTGGCGGGGCGGCACTGCGTCGGGCTCGGATCCGTGCCGCCGTCACGAGCCTCGGGACTGGCGCGGTGGCCGTTCTCGACACGGCTGCGGAGCTGCACCAGATCGCGGGTCTTCGCCCGACGTCCGCCATTCACGTCTCGGTGCCGGTGAACCGGCCGCGACCCCAGCGACCAGCCCAGCCGCATCTCGTGGTGCACCAGCTCGCCCTGAACGACGAAGACGTGTGCCAGGTCGCCGGAGTTCTCGTCACCACGCCGGTCCGCACCGTGGCGGACGCCATCCTCAGGGCCGACAGGTATCCGGGTGTCTGCCTCCTTGACTCGGCGCTGAACCGCCACCTGCTCTCCGCTGCCGACCTGTCGTTGATCCCGGCGCTCATCGCCCGCCGACGAGGGGCGGTGGCGGCGAGGGCCTACCTGTTAGAGGCGGACGGTCGGGCGCAATCACCGCTGGAAACGCGGACCCGGCTGCGGTGTGTGGACGGCGGCGTGCCACCCGACGCGCTCCAGCTGGAGGTCCGTGACGACGACGGCTACCTGCTCGGCATCGGCGATCTCGGCTGGCGCAGCGCACGGGTGATCGCTGAGGCCGACGGCCAGGGCCCACATCGCAATCCGCAAGCGGTCTTCGAGGACCGGGTGAGGCAGAACCGCCTGATCAACGCCGGCTGGAAGGTGCTCCGCTTCACCTGGTCCGACACCCTCCGCCCCGACTACATCCCGTACACCGTCAAGTCCGCCCTCCACCGCTGACCCCCGCCTCCACCCGGTGCACCGCACCAAGGAGAGTCGATCAAGAAGTTTTGGTCGGCCGGGGGCGGAAAATGGGACGCAAACCTCTTGATCAACAAGATCGGCGGTGGGGCCAGTAGGATTCCGGGGCGTGCGGGTTCTTCTTGTGGGTGGTGGGGGGCGCGAGCACGCGCTCGCGCTCGGGCTGGCTGCCGATTCGTCCGTTGAGCGGCTGATCGCGGCGCCGGGGAACCCCGGCATCGCGGCCGTGGCGGAGCTGCGGGAGGTGGCGGTCACCGATCCGGCCGCCGTCGCCGCGCTCGCCGTGGAGACCGCCGCCGACCTGGTGGTGATCGGCCCCGAGGCGCCGCTGGTGGCCGGGGTCGCCGACGCCGTACGCGCCAAGGGCATCCCCGCGTTCGGCCCGTCCGCCGAGGCGGCGCGGCTGGAGGGCTCCAAGACGTTCGCCAAGGACGTCATGCTGGCCGCCGGGGTGCCGACCGCTCGCGCATTCACCTGCACCGACGCGGAGAGCGTGGGCGCCGCCCTGGACGAGTTCGGGCCGCCGTACGTGGTGAAGAACGACGGGCTGGCCGCCGGCAAGGGTGTCGTGGTCACGGAGGACCGGGCCGCGGCGGTGAGGCACGCCGAGGAGTGCGGCCGGGTGGTGATCGAGGAGTACCTCGACGGCCCCGAGGTCTCGCTCTTCGTGGTCACCGACGGCGAGGCCGCCCTGCCGCTGCTCCCCGCGCAGGACTTCAAGCGGGCCGGCGACGGCGACACCGGCCCGAACACCGGCGGCATGGGGGCGTACGCGCCGCTGCCCTGGGCCCCGCCCGGCCTGGTCGACCAGGTGATGCGCGACGTCGTGCACCCGACCCTCGCCGAGATGCGCCGCCGGGACACGCCCTTCGCCGGGCTGCTCTACGTCGGCCTGGCGATCACCTCCGCCGGGCCCCGGGTGATCGAGTTCAACGCCCGCTTCGGCGACCCGGAGACCCAGGTCGTACTCGCACTGCTGGAGACGCCGCTGGCCGGGCTGCTGCATGCCGCCGCCACCGGCACGCTGGCGGCGCACCCGCCGCTGCGGTGGCGGGACGGCGCGGCGGTGACGGTGGTGGTGGCGGCCGAGGGGTACCCGGCCGCACCGCGCACCGGCGACGTGATCACCGGCGCGGACCGTCCGGGTGTCATCCACGCCGGCACCGCGCGCCGGGCGACCGACGGGGCGTTGGTCTCCGCCGGCGGCCGCGTCCTCTGCGGTACGGCCACCGGCCCGGACCTGGCCGCCGCGCGGGACGCCGCGTACGCGCTGGTCGACGGGATCGAGCTGGCCGGGTCGCATCACCGCACCGACATCGCCGCCGCGGCGGTCGACGGCCGGATCACCCTGCCGGGCTGACCGCGAAGGCCGCTGACTCCGGGTACGCCGGATCGGCCGGCTCGGTGGTCGGCGGCCGCGAATCAGCCGTTCGGTGGCCGCCAGGCATTGACAACCCGTGTCACGATCACCCTGCCGGTGGGTGTGAACTCCCTGCCGGGAACGGGGGAGGGGATGAGGTGACCGGGTTCGTCGGTACGGCGCTCAGCTTCCCCACCGTGCTGTTCAGCTTCCTGCTGCTGGTCGTCGTCGGCTACTGGCTGCTGGTGCTGACCGGGGTGCTGGATCTCGGGGACGATCTCGACGTCGACGGCGTACCGGGCCTCGCCGGCCTCGGGCTCGGCGGCGTGCCCGCCACCGTCGCGTTCTCCGTACTCGTCGCGGTGGCGTGGTTCGTCAGCCTGGCGGGCACCGTGCTGCTCGACGGCCTCGGGCTGGGTACGGCGGCGCGGATCGCCGTGTCGGTCGGGGTGCTGGTGGTGGCCGTGCTCTGCTCCTGGCTGGTGACCCGGCTGGTCGCCGTGCCGTTGGGCCGCCTCTTCCCGACCGGTACGGAGGCCAGCCGGCACGCCTTCGTCGGCAGCCTCTGCACCATCCGCACCGGCCGGGTGACCGCCGACTTCGGCCAGGCGGAGGTGACCGCATCCGACGGCTCCTCCGCGGTCGTCCAGGTACGCCAGCCCGGCGACGAGCCGCTGCGTGCCGGCAGCTCCGCGCTGATCTACGACTACGACGTCGACGGCGAGTTCTTCTGGGTCATGCCCGCCGGAATCGCCTTCGATCCCGACCCTTCGCGCCACGCACCGATGTAACCGTCACCGGTGGCCTGCCACGACGGCGGTCACCCTCGAACCTGACCGGACGGTCACCCCCGCCACCGGTCCCTCCCACGCTGCCCCGCTCTGAAAGGAGGATGCGCGGCACCCACCGGTCCGCCCACACCAGCGGCCCGGCCCCGCGCGCTCAGCCATGGATGTCATCACCACCGGAGTCGGCGTACTGCTCGCCGTCCTCCTCCTCGTCGCCCTCGGCGTGGTCTTCCTCGTCAGCCGCCTGTTCCGCAAGGTGGAGCAGGGCAAGGCGTTGATCGTGTCGAAGGTGCGCCGGGTCGACGTCACCTTCACCGGGGCGGTCGTGCTGCCGGTGCTCCACAAGGCCGAGATCATGGACATCTCGGTCAAGACCATCGAGATCGAGCGGACCGGCAACGAGGGCCTGATCTGCCGGGACAACATCCGGGCCGACATCCGCATCACGTTCTTCGTCCGGGTCAACAAGACCACTGAGGACGTCATCAAGGTGGCCCAGGCGATCGGCACCGCCCGCGCGAGCGACCGGGAGACCCTCCAGGAACTGTTCAACGCCAAGTTCTCCGAGGCGCTGAAGACGGTCGGCAAGCAGCTCGACTTCGTCGACCTGTACACGAAGCGCGACGAGTTCCGCGACCAGATCATCCGGGTGATCGGCACCGACCTCAACGGTTACAGCCTGGAGGACGCGGCGATCGACTTCCTCGAGCAGACGCCGATGGCCCAGCTCGACGCGAAGAACATCCTCGACGCCCAGGGCATCCGGAAGATCACCGAGCTGACCGCGATCGAGCACGTGCGGACCAACGAGTTCCAGCGCACCGAGGAGAAGGAGATCACCCGGCAGAACGTCGAGGCCCGGGAGGCCATCCTGGAGCTGGAGCGGCGGCAGGCGGACGCCGAGGCGAAGCAGCGGCGCGAGGTCGAGACGGTGCGGGCCCGCGAGGAGGCCGAGATCACCCGGGTGCGGGCCGAGGAGCGGCTGCGGGCCGAGACGGCGAACATCCGCACCGACGAGCAGTTGGGCATCCAGCACGAGAACCGAGCCCGGGAGATCGCGGTCGCGGAGAAGAACCGCGAGCGGGTGATCGCGATCGAGACCGAGCGGATCGAGAAGGACCGCATGCTGGAGGTCATCGGCCGGCAGCGGGAGACCGAACTCAGCACGATCGCCAAGGACAAGGAGGTCGAGGGGGAGAAGCGCGCCATCGCCGAGGTCGTCCGGGAGCGGATCGCCGTGGAGAAGACGGTGGCCGAGCAGGAGGAGAACATCAAGCGCCTGCGCATGGTCGAGGAGGCCGAGCGGACCCGCCAGGCGGTGGTCATCCAGGCCGAGGCCGAGGCGCAGGAGAACCTGGTCAAAGACATCAAGGCGGCGGAGGCGGCCGAGACGGCGGCCAAGTTCAAGGCCCGTGAGGAGCTGGTCCTCGCCGAGGCCCGGCAGCAGGCCGCCGAGCTGGACACGCGGGCGAAGATCCGGCTGGCCGAGGGCCTCCAGGCCGAGGCGGCGGCCGCCGGGCTGGCCGAGGTCCAGGTCCGCGAGCGCGGTGCCGAGGCGATCGAGAAGGTCGGTCGCGCGGAGGCCGCCGTCGAGCGCGACAAGGCGCTGGTGGCCGCGGAGGCGGTACGCGAGAAGCTGAAGGGCGAGGCCGAGGGTCTCACCGACAAGGCCGCGGCGATGGCCGCGCTGGACGACGCCACCCGCCAGCACGAGGAGTACCGGCTGCGGCTGGAGCTGGAGAAGGAGGTCCGGCTGGCCGGCCTGGACGCCCAGCGGCAGGTGGCCGAGGCGCAGGCGAAGCTGGTCTCCACGGGGCTGGAGAAGGCGAACATCGACATCGTCGGCGGGGACAGTGTCTTCTTCGATCGGCTGCTCAGCTCGATCTCGTTCGGCAAGAGCGTGGACGGCTTCGTGGCGCACTCCGACGTGGCCCGTGGCCTCGCCCAGCCGTGGCTGGACGGCACCGCGAGCTTCACCGACGATCTGACCCGGGTGCTCGGCTCGGTGAACAGCGGCGACGTGCAGAATCTGACCCTCTCCGCGTTCCTGCTTCAGCAGATGCGGGCCGGTGGCGCCGACAAGGGCAAGCTCCAGGAGCTGTTGCAGGCGGCGCAGCGTCTCGGCGTGGCCGAGACCCCGGTGGGCGCACTGGCCGGCCCGCGGCAGCGCGCCGGTGAGTGAGCCGGTGACCGGGCCAGGGG
>JBARAE010000479.1:0-10700 GCA_049791715.1 Micromonospora sp. | reverse complement strand
CGCCCGGGCCGCGGCCTCGGCGACCGCGCGGGAGATCCGTGCCGGCCGGCGGGGCGCCAGCGCGGCCACCACCTCGGCCGGGGAGGTCAGCTTCGGCTCGTCGAGCACCTCCTCCGCGACGCGGCGTACCTGCCAGCCCCGCTCGTCGTACCGGGCCAACAGCTCGTCGCCGCTGGCGAAGCCCCCCTCGACCAGCAACCGGGCGGTGACCAGCAGCGGGTCCCGCTCGGCGTCGGCGGCGATCTCGGCCGCGCTCCGGTAGGCGGTCTCGGCGTCCGCTCCGGCGTGCCCCATCAGCCGCACCGTGGTCAGGTGCAGGACGGCCGGGCGGCGGTGCCGCCGTACCCAGGCCGCCGCCTCCCCCGCCACCCGGTACGCCTCGACGGGGTCGGTGCCGTCGGCGGCGAAGTAGCGGATCCCCGGCTTGGCGCGCAGGGTCGCCGCCACCCAGCCCTGCGGGGACCGCACGCTGATGGCGAGGCCGTTGTCCTCGCAGACGAAGAGGACGGGGATGCGCAGGCCGGTGTGGTCGTACCAGCCGGCGGTGTTGAACGCGGCGGTGGCGCTGGCGTGGTTGACCGAGGCGTCGCCGAACGAGCAGACCACGATGGCGTCCGGCGGCCATGGCGAGCTGGTCGCACCGTCCGCGTCGCCGATACCCACCACCAGCCCGGTACGCCGAGCGCCCGGGCCGACCTTGCGCAGCCGCTCCAGGGCCAGCCCCATGCCGACCGCCCGGGGCAGGTGGGAGGCGATCGTGGAGGTGGTCGGGATGACGGCCAGGTCGGCGCGGCCGAACACCTTGTGCCGGCCACCGGCGATCGGCTCCCGGGCGGAGGCGACCATCCCGCGCAGCACGTCCCGGGCCGCCTCCGTGTACGCATCCGGCGTGGCCAGAGCGGCCCTGGGTTCGGCCGGGGCGCCGACCACGGCCTCGCCGGCCGCGTCCACGGCCACGCCGGCGCCGACCGGCACGCTCTCCGCCTCGGGAACTGCCGTGCCCTGGTCCTCGTCCGACGGCACCACCTCGTCATCACGCCGGACGCCTTCCGGGCCGATCGGCCCCGGGTCGGAGGAGGCCTCCTCGGAATCGGGCCGGGTCAGGTTCAGGGTGATCGGCTCGTCCTCCTCGGACGTGCCGGCGTCCTCCCCGTCACTCGTCGCGGCGTCGGATTCCCGTACGGCGAGGCCGGGGTCGGTCGGGAAGGTCCCGGCGGCCTGGGCGGCGCGGACGCAGTAGAAGGCCCCGGAACGGTAGTGCAGCAGGGCGGGATCGGTCGGGCGCAGCGCGGCGGCCACCGCGGCGTTGCCCTCGTGGCCCGCCGAGCCGATCGTGTAGAACCCCTCGCCGAAGCTGCGCAGCCAGCGCCCGGCCAGGTCCAGCAGTCGACTGGTGACCTGGGCGTCGAAGAGGGCGAGCGCCTGCGCGCCGGTCAGCGGCGCCCGGTCGGAGAGCGGTTCGGCCGGGTCACGCCGCCGGGCCGGGTCACCGAGCGCGCTGAGCGCCGCGCGGAACCGGTCGTCGAGATCGTGCGGGGTGGTCACGTCGGACAGCATTACCGACGGAGGGGCACCTCGCCCACTCGGACACGATCGCCCCGCCCGGGCTCACTCGCCGCCGCACTGCTCCGGGCAGCCGCCGTCGGAGACCTTCCAGACCAGCTCACTGAGGGTGGCCAGCTCACCGGTGGTCAGCCCGCCGAGCAGTCGGGAGTCGGACATCACCTCGTGCACCCGGTCCCGCATCCGGCGCCCGGCGTCGGTGACCACCAGCGTCTTCTGCCGGCGGTCGGTGGGGTCGACCCGTCGCTCCACCAGCCCGGCCTGCTCCAACTTGTCGACCAGGGCGGTCACGTTGGACCGGTCACAGCGCAGCTGCTCGGCGAGGTCGCGGGCGGGCAGCGGCCGGTCGGGGTCCAGCTCGTGCAGGGCGCGGGCGGCGGCCGGGGTGAGCCCCAGCTCGGCAACCTCGACGTCCTGGTAGTGCCGCATCGCGGAGGCGACGTGCATGATCCGGCGCACCGCGTCGCCGGCCAGGGCGGAGCGGTCAGCCCTGTCGGGGCCGGTGGGAGCGGTGGATTGCGCCATGTCTGACATCCTACGTTCGGTCCCGACCCCGCCCCGGGCTCGCTGATCATGCGCCTGACACCCTTCGAGCCCGCAGATTCACGGAAAGAGGGGCTATCCGGCGCGGGATGGCCACTCTTTCCGTGAAAGAGGGCCCTCGCCGCGGGGCGTCAGCCCGGGAGGAAGGAGAAGCGGACCTTGCGGGTCGGGTTGTCGCCGTTGGGGTCGACCAGGCAGAGGGACTGCCAGGTGCCCAGGGCCAGCCGCCCGTCGACCACCGGCAGGGTCGCGTACGGCGGGACGAAGGCGGGCAGCACGTGGTCGCGGCCGTGTCCGGGCGAGCCGTGCCGGTGCCGCCAGCGATCGTCGGCCGGGAGCAGGTCGTCGATCGCCCGCAGCAGGTCGTCGTCGGAGCCGGACCCGGTCTCGATCAGGGCCAGCCCGGCGGTGGCGTGCGGCACGAAGACGTGCAGCAGCCCGTCACCCTGCCCGGAGACGAACCGTTCGGCCTCGCTGGTGATGTCCCGGACGGTCGGTCGGGACCCGGTCTGGACGGTGATCACCTCGGTGCGCACACCGCATTCTGTCCCGGTGTCGTGCCTGCCTGCCACCGCACCCGCGGATCGCACAAAGTTACTGGTGGGTACCTGTGTTGAGCGTCGCGTCTGGGGGAGGGAGACGTGACGACTAGCGCCGGGAGGGGGCAGGATGGCGCTAGAGACCTATCCCACTCAGAACCGAGGGAACGCCTGTGGCTACGGAACGCAAGCGCCCGGTGATCACCGCTGGTCTGCCGAGCCAGCTTCCGGACATCGACCCTGAAGAGACCAGCGAATGGGTCGAGTCGCTCGACGGTGTCATCGACGAGCGCGGAACCAAGCGCGCCCGGTACGTCATGCTGCGCCTGCTGGAGCGGGCCCGCGAGCGCCAGGTCGGGGTGCCGTCCCTGACCACCACCGACTACATCAACACCATCCCCCCGGAGCGCGAGCCGTGGTTCCCGGGTGACGAGCACATCGAGCGACGGATCCGGGCCTACATCCGGTGGAACGCCGCGATGCTGGTACACCGGGCGCAGCGGCCGGAGATCGGGGTCGGTGGGCACATCTCCACCTTCGCCAGCTCGGCGTCGCTCTACGAGGTGGGCTTCAACCACTTCTTCCGGGGCAAGGACCACCCGGGTGGCGGCGACCACATCTTCTACCAGGGCCACGCCTCCCCCGGCATGTACGCGCGGGCCTTCCTGGAGGGGCGGCTCAGCGACAACCAGCTCGACGGGTTCCGGCAGGAGCTGTCCCACCCGGGCGGCGCCCTGCCGTCGTACCCGCACCCGCGGCTGATGCCGGACTTCTGGGAGTTCCCCACCGTCTCCATGGGCCTCGGCCCGCTGAACGCGATCTACCAGGCCCGGTTCAACCGCTACCTGCACCACCGGGGCATCAAGGACACCTCCCAGCAGCACGTCTGGGCGTTCCTCGGTGACGGCGAGATGGACGAGGTCGAGTCGCTCGGCGCGATCGGGGTGGCCGCCCGCGAGGAGCTGGACAACCTCACCTTCGTGATCAACTGCAACCTGCAGCGCCTGGACGGTCCGGTCCGCGGCAACGGCAAGGTGATGCAGGAGCTGGAGGCGTTCTTCCGGGGCGCCGGCTGGAACGTGATCAAGGTGGTCTGGGGCCGGGAGTGGGACCCGCTGCTTGCGGCGGACACCGACGGCGCCCTGGTCAACCTGATGAACACCACCCCCGACGGTGACTACCAGACCTACAAGGCGGAGTCCGGGGCGTACGTCCGGGAGCACTTCTTCGGCCGTGACCCGCGCACCCGCAAGATGGTCGAGCACCTGAGCGACGACGAGATCTGGAACCTCAAGCGGGGTGGCCACGACTACCGCAAGCTCTACGCGGCCTACAAGGCGGCGATGGAGCACACCGGTCAGCCGACGGTGATCCTGGCCAAGACGATCAAGGGCTGGACGCTGGGCTCGCACTTCGAGGCCCGCAACGCCACCCACCAGATGAAGAAGCTGACGCTGGAGGACCTCAAGCTCTTCCGCGACCGGCTCTACCTGGACATCCCGGACAAGCAGCTGGAGGAGAACCCGTACCTCCCGCCGTACTACAACCCGGGTGAGAAGTCCGACGAGATCCAGTACCTGAGGGAGCGGCGCCAGCAGCTCGGCGGGTACCTGCCGTCGCGGCGGACCACGGGCAAGCGGCTCCAGATCCCCGGCACCGAGCGGTTCTCCGACGTCAAGCGCGGTTCGGGCAAGCAGAAGGTGGCCACCACGATGGCCTTCGTCCGCCTGCTCAAGGACATCATGAAGGACAAGGAGTTCGGCAAGCGCTGGGTGCCGATCATCCCCGACGAGGCGCGCACCTTCGGCATGGACTCGCTCTTCCCGACGGCGAAGATCTACTCGCCGCACGGGCAGCGGTACACCTCGGTGGACCGTGAGCTGTTCCTGTCGTACAAGGAGGCCGTCGGCGGCCAGATCCTGCACGAGGGGATCAACGAGGCCGGCTCGGTCGCCTCGTTCACCGCGGCGGGCAGCTCGTACGCCACGCACGGCGAGCCGATGATCCCGATGTACATCTTCTACTCGATGTTCGGGTTCCAGCGGACCGGCGACGGGCTCTGGGCGGCCGCGGACCAGATGGCGCGGGGCTTCCTGCTCGGCGCCACGGCCGGCCGGACCACGCTCAACGGTGAGGGTCTGCAGCACGAGGACGGTCACTCCCTGCTGCTCGCCGCCACCAACCCGGCGGTGGTCGCGTACGACCCGGCGTTCGCGTTCGAGATCGCGCACATCATGGAGAACGGCCTGCACCGGATGTACGGCGAGGCGCAGGAGAACGTCTTCTACTACCTCACCGTCTACAACGAGCCGATCTTCCAGCCGGCCGAGCCGGAGGGCGTGGACGCCGAGGGGATCGTCAAGGGCATCTACCGCTACTCCCCCGCCCCGCAGGTGGACGGGAACGCCCCGAGGGCGAACATCCTGGCCTCCGGCACCGGCATGCAGTGGGCGCTCAAGGCCCAGGAGCTGCTCGCCGAGGACTGGGGCGTGGCGGCGGACGTCTGGTCGGTGACCTCCTGGACGGAGCTGCGCCGGGACGCGGTGGCGTGCGAGGAGCACAACCTGCTCAACCCGGGCGGCGAGCAGCGCGTCCCGTACGTGGCGCAGAAGCTGGCCGACGCCGAGGGGCCGAAGGTCGCGGTCAGCGACTGGATGCGGGCCGTACCGGACCTGATCGCGCGCTGGGTACCGGGCGACTACACCTCGCTCGGCACGGACGGGTTCGGCATGTCCGACACCCGGCACGCGCTGCGCCGGCACTTCCACGTCGACGCCGAGTCGGTGGCGGTCGCGGCGCTGCGGCAGCTCGCGCTCCGCGGCGAGGTGCCGGCGAACGTGCCGGCGGAGGCGGCCAAGAAGTACGCCCTGGAGGACGTCAACGCGGCCCCGGTCGGCGAGACCGGCGGCGACAGCTAGGTCGTACCCGACGAAGGGCCCGGCGGGATCCCGCCGGGCCCTTCCTCGTCCCCGCCCCCTCCCTGCGGCGACCATGGAGGTGGGGCGGTTGACAAAAGGGGCGGACGTTCAGTAGCGGGCGCCACCACTCCATGATCGGCCGGTCGGGACAGGGACAGGGGGGCGGAGTCGACGATGGTCCGGCATCCCTGGCGGGGACGCCGGACCATCGCCATCGCGGGCGACGCAGGGACAGGTCCGGTCAACCGACGGCGGCCAGGTCGGTCAGCCGGGCCAGCGAGTCCTCCAGGTCGGCACCGACCCGACGCAGGCCGAGCCGAAGCAGCGCGGCCTTCACCGGGCCGGCGGGCCAGCGCACGACGATGAGCCGTACGACCGTTCCGCCCTCCTCCTCGTCCGGGGTCAGCTGGACGTAGATCTCGGTGCGCGCCTCGGCCCGGGCGCCCGCGCCCTTGGCCCGCTCGCGCCAACCGATCAGGGTGGGCTCCTGGTAGGCGATCACCTCGGCCTCGTGCGCCGCGCCGCGCCCGGCCTGGACCAGTTGTCGCCGGCCGAAGCCCTCCCCAGAGAGGACCTCGGCCGCGCGAACCCCCGCGAGCCAGGCCGGCAACTGCTCGGCCCGCTGCACGACGTCCCAGACCGCTTCCACCGGCGCCACCACATGCGCACTGCGTTCCACGAGGATCATGTCTGTCTTTCCTCCAGTGAGGACATCCGCGATATTCGGCACTGTATGCGCAAAACTGGACTTACCTGGACGGGTTCGTAAAAGACACGCCGGAGAGCCTTGCCCCGGTCGTCGCCGCCGGCCTATGGCGCATCGGTCGCGCGCGTCCTAGAGTCCCGAGCACGCTTCGCGTTGCTCGGGAGGGCGAATGACGACCGCGCCGATGCCGGAGTTCCCCGCCGGATTCCGCTGGGGGGTCTCCACCTCCGCGTACCAGATCGAAGGGGCGGTCACCGCCGACGGCCGAGGGCCGTCCATCTGGGACACGTTCGCCCACTCCTCCGGCCGAATCGTCGACGGCAGCAGCGGCGACGTGGCCTGCGACCACTACCACCGGTACGCCGAGGACGTCGCGCTCCTGGCCGATCTCGGGGTGTCCGCGTACCGGTTCTCGATCGCCTGGCCCCGGGTGCAGCCCACCGGCTCCGGGGCGGCCAACCCGGCCGGGCTGGACTTCTACGACCGGCTGGTCGACGAACTGCTCCGCCACGGCGTCGACCCGGTCGCCACCCTCTTCCACTGGGATCTGCCGCAGGCCCTGGAGGACGCCGGGGGCTGGCTCAACCGGGACACCGCCGCCCGCTTCGCCGAGTACGCCGACCTGGTCGCGGCCCGCCTCGGTGACCGGGTGAAGCTCTGGATCACCCTCAACGAGCCGTTCATCCACATGAGCCTCGGGCACGGCATGGGCGTGCACGCGCCCGGCCGGATGCTGCTCTTCGACGCCTTCCCGGTGGCCCACCACCAGCTGCTCGGGCACGGCCTGGCGGTGTCCGCGCTGCGCGCCCGCAGCACCAGCCCGGTCGCCATCGCCAACAACTACTCCCCCGTGCGGCTGGCCGGGGACACCGACGCCGACCGGGCGGCCGGGGCCGCGTACGACGCGCTGCACAACCGGCTCTTCACCGACCCGCTGCTCGGCCGCGGCTACCCGGAGGGGCCGGGCTTCGACCCGGGCGTCGTCCGGGACGGCGACCTCGACGTGATCGCCGCGCCGATCGACGTGCTCGGCGTCAACTACTACAACCCGACGGGGATCCGGGCGGCGGAGGAGGGCTCTCCGCTGCCGTTCGAGGTCGTGCCGCTCGAGGGCTACCCGCGCACCGCCTTCGACTGGCCGGTGGTCCCCGACGGGCTGCGCGACCTGCTGGTCTGGCTGCGCGACACGTACGGCGAGGCGCTCCCGCCGATCCAGGTCACCGAGAGCGGCTGCGCCTACGACGACGTACCGGACGCCGACGGCCGGGTCGACGACCCCGAGCGGATCGCGTACCTGGACGGGCACCTGCGCGCGGTGCGGGCGGCGATCGACGAGGGCGTGGACGTCACGGGGTACTTCGTCTGGTCGCTGCTGGACAACTGGGAGTGGGCCGAGGGTTTCACCAAGCGGTTCGGTCTGGTGCACGTCGACTACGCCACCCAACGACGTACGCCCAAGGCGTCGTACGCCTGGTACCGCGACCAGGTGAGCAAGCCGTGACCACGGTCAACCCCACGCCGGCCTCGCTGCCGGCGGCGCTCGCGGAACCAAGCGTGCCGGTCCGGCGGAGCTGGATCGCGCTGATCTTCGCGGCCAACCTGGGCGTCTGGATGGCCTTCTTCACCCCGATCCAGGTGCTGCTGCCGCAGCAGGTGGAGCGGATCGCCCCGGCCGACAAGGAGGCGATGCTGGCGGTCGTCACCGGGCTCGGCGCGCTCGCCGCGGTGCTGGCCAACCCGCTCGCCGGGGCGCTGTCGGACCGGACGGTGATCCGGCTGGCCAGCCGGCACCTCGGCCGGCGGCACGTCTGGACCGCCTCCGGGGCCGTGCTCGGCGCGCTCGCCCTGGTGCTACTCGCCCGCCAGCAGACCATCGCCGGGGTGGCGCTCGGCTGGGTCGCCGCGCAGGTCTGCTTCAACGCGATGCTGGCCAGCCTGACCGCCGCCATCCCGGACCGGGTGCCGGTGGCCCAGCGCGGGGGCGTCTCCGGCTGGGTGGGCATCCCGCAGGCGCTGGGCCTGGTCGTCGGCGCGGTGCTGGTGACCGCCGTGGTGACCGGCAACGCCGCCGGCTACGCGGCCATCGCGCTGGCGGTGCTGCTGCTGTCGCTGCCGTTCGCGCTGCTCACCGAGGACGACCCGCTGCCCCGCGAGCACCGGTCGGCGCTGCGGCTGCGCGGTCTGCTGGCCTCCATGTGGATCAGCCCCCGCCGGCACCCCGACTTCGCCTGGGCCTGGTTCACCCGGTTCCTGGTCCAGACCGGCAACGCCCTCGGCACCCTCTACCTGCTGTACTTCCTCACCGACGGGGTGCGCCACCCCGACCCCGAGGGCGCGCTGCTGGTGCTGATCCTGCTCTACACGGCGGGGATGATGCTCACCGCCGTGGTCGCCGGCCGGCTCTCCGACCGGTCCGGCCGCCGGAAGGTCTTCGTGATCACCTCGGGCGTGATCATGGCGGTGGCGGCGCTGCTGCTCGCCGTCGCCCCGATCTGGTCGATGGCGATGGTCGCCGCCCTGCTGCTCGGCGCCGGCTACGGCGTCTACCTGGCGGTGGACGCGGCATTGATCACCCAGGTGCTGCCGGCGGCGACCGACCGGGCCAAGGACCTCGGCGTGATCAACATCGCGAACTCCGCGCCGCAGGTGCTCGGCCCGGCGATCTCCGCGCCGATCGTGGTCCACCTGGGCGGGTACCCGACCCTCTACGCGGTCACCGCGGCCGTCACCCTGCTCGGCAGCGCGCTGGTCCTCAAGATCCGCGCGGTGCCCTGAATAGGTGTAAGGAGGGGGGCCCTCTACAACGCCACGCGTTAACAAGGGGCCCCTCCTTATCGGCTGGCCGCCGCCCGTAGGCTGGGGGACGTGACGGTACGTGTACGCTTCGCCCCTTCCCCGACCGGTATGTTCCACGTCGGCGGTGCCCGCTCGGCCCTGCAGAACTGGATCTACGCCAAGCAGCAGGGCGGGGTGTTCGTCCTGCGCATCGAGGACACCGACGCGGCCCGCAACAAGCCCGAATGGACCGAGGGCATCCTGTCGGCGCTGGACTGGATCGGCATCGAGCGGGGCAGCTACGAGGGCCCGTACTTCCAGTCGCAGTACGCGGGCGAGCACCGCGCCGCCGCCCAGCGGCTGTACGAGGCCGGCCGGGCCTACTACTGCGACTGCACCCGCGAGGCCGTGCAGGCCCGCACCGGCTCCCAGTACCAGGGATACGACGGCTTCTGCCGCGACCGGGGACTGGAGCCCGGCCCGGGGCGGGCGCTGCGGTTCCGTACGCCCGACGAGGGCGAGACCGTGGTGGTGGACCTGATCCGCGGCGAGCCGACCTTCGAGAACAAGCTGATCGAGGACTTCGTCATCGCCCGGGGCGACGGCTCGCCGGTCTTCCTGCTGGCGAACGTGGTCGACGACATGACCATGGGGATCACCCACGTGATCCGGGCCGAGGAGCACCTGCCGAACACCCCGAAGCAGCAGCTGCTCTGGGACGCCCTCGGGGTCAAGCCGCCGGTCTGGGCGCACGTGCCGGTCGTGGTGAACGAGAAGCGGCAGAAGCTCTCCAAGCGGCGCGACAAGGTGGCCCTGGAGGCGTACCGGGACGAGGGCTACCTCGCCGGCGCGATGCGCAACTACCTGATGCTGCTCGGCTGGGCGCCGTCGGGCGACCGGGAGATCGTCCACTGGTCGGTCATCGAGGAGGAGTTCCGGCTGGAGGAGGTGAACCCCTCCCCGGCGTTCTTCGACGAGAAGAAGCTCCGCGCGTTCAACGGTGAGTACATCCGGGCCCTGCCGGTCGAGGAGTTCATCGGCGCCTGCCAACCGTGGCTGACCGGCACCGGGACCATCGCGCCCCCGCCGTGGCTGCCGGAGGAGTTCGACCCCGCCGCCTTCGCCGCGGTGGCGCCGCTGGCCCAGACCCGCATCGCGGTGCTCAGCGAGATCGTGCCGAACGTCGACTTCCTCTTCCTGGCCGACCCGCTGATCGACGAGGCGGCCTGGGCCAAGGCGATGAAGGAGGGCGCCGCCGAGCTGCTCGACGCGGCGATCGCGGCCTTCGAGGGGCTGGAGTCCTGGGACGCCGAGTCGCTCAAGTCCACGCTGGAGGCGGTCGGCGCGGGGCGCGGCCTCAAGCTGGGCAAGGCCCAGGCGCCGGTCCGGGTCGCGGTCACCGGCCGCACCGTCGGGCTGCCGCTCTTCGAGTCCCTCGAGGTCCTCGGCCGCGAGCGCACCCTGACCCGCCTGCGCGCCGCCCGGGTCCGCCTGGTCTGACGGGTACGCCGGCGTTCGTCGCCCCCTGGTTCACGGAACGAGTGGCCACTCCCCGCGGAATGGCCACTCGTTCCGTGTATGTGTGCCGGGGACGGTGCGGTCAGCGTGGCCCGGTGCGGCGGCGGAGCAGCAGGCCGCCGCCGAGCAGGGCGAGCA
>JBARAE010000478.1:0-3957 GCA_049791715.1 Micromonospora sp. | reverse complement strand
CTCGACCCCGACGTCCGGGATGATCAGGTGGCGCGAGTAGCGACGGATCTCGTCAACGGTCAGCTCGGCGGCGGGCTCGACGAGCGGGGGCAACGACACGGTGGACTCCCCGGGATCGGCGGTGGTGAACCGCGCCATTGTTGCTCGGGAAAGCCGACCCCGGCCATGATGAGGGACACGTCGTCCGACATGCGGGAGCGGGAATAACTCAGAGGCCGTCGACCGGCGCACCCTCGTATCGCCGCCCGTCGACGTACGGCCAGGCGTTGGCGACGCAGCCCGCCAGCCCGTACGTCTGCTGCTGCATGACCGGCGCCGGTGCCCCCGGCCGCGGGCAGGCCTGATGCCCCTCGCCCAGTTCGTGCCCGACCTCGTGGTTGATGACGTACGTCCGGTAGGTCGCCAGCGGCGCCCCGTAGTCCGGGACCGCGTCCATCCACCGGGCCAGGTTGATGATCACCTGGCCGGGCAGCCGGCACGAGGTGTACCGCTCGGTGGTCAGCCCGCCCTCCGCGCACATCCGCTCCGAGGTGGCCGGGCTGGCCAGGTAGATGGTGAAGTCGGCGGCCGCCGCCACGGCCACCCGCTGCATGCGCAGCTGGCCGGAGGCGATCCAGCTCCGCCGGTCGCCGAGCACCTCGTCCACGGTGGCGGCGAAGCCGTCGACGTCCTGCCCGATCCCCTGCTCGACGGCGACCCGATAGCGGCGCAGCGGGCCGCCGGAGCCGCGTACCGGGGAGTTGCCGTCGGCCGCGGCGAAGCTGCCGGAACCCTCGGCCGGGTAGCCGCTGGGTGCCACCGGCGCGTTGGCGCCCAGGCCGTTGGCCAGGCCGCGGTCCCCCGCTGCCGCCGGTGGCGGCGGGTCCGCCGGCCGGTGGACCAGTTCGGTCACGCCGATCGCCGTTCCGCCCAGGGCGAGCAGGAGGATCAGGAGCAGGACGGTCCGGCGGCGGCGTCGACGCATGCGCCGCAGGCTGGGCCGGACGGCGCCGGGTCGGGCGGGCGGGTGGCCGGAGCCCTGGACCGGCGGGCGCGCGAAGTCGGGACGGGCCGGGCAGCCGGGATGGGCCGCCTTCTCACCGGGCTCGGCAGGCGGGTCGTAAGGGGACGACGGCGTCATGACCTCAGCGTGCCATGCAATTCGGGCAACAAGCCCGTTTGCCGCGCTACCCGCTAAACCGCCACCAATCCGGGTGATCAGACCGACGGGCCGGTGTACCGCTTCCCGCCCAGGTACGGCCACGGGTTCGGCCTGCACCCGTCCAGGAACAGCGTCTGCTGCTGCATCACCGGCGCCGGGCGGCCCGCCCCCGGGCAGCGTTCGTGATGGTGCCCCAACTGGTGGCCCACCTCGTGGTTGATCACGTAGAGCCGGTACGTGTCCAGGGGCAGCCCGGCCCGGACCAGGTGCGGTACCGACCTGCGCCAGCGGTCCAGGTTGATGACCACCTTGCCCGCCACCCGACAGGACGTGTACGGGCGGCCACCCACCCGGATGTTGATGCCCCCGCTGAGGCAGAGCCGGCCGGCGGTGTTCGCGGTGGCCAGGTAGATCGTGAAGTCGTACCGGGAGCCGGAGGCGACCCGCTGCAACCGCAGCTTCCCACCGTCGACCCAGCTCCCCGGCCCGGCGAGGGCCTTCTGCACGGCGTCGCCGAACGCGTGCACGTCCTCGCCCGAGCCGTCCTCCACCGCCACCCGGAAACGGCGCAGCACGCCCGCCCCGCCCAGCACCTCACCCGGCCGGTCGTCGTACCCGAAGCTGCCGCGACCGGCGCTCGGCACCGGCCCGGGCAGGCTCAACACCGGTTCCGGACGGGTGGGCTCCGGCGCGACGGCCGGGGACGCCGACGGCGTCGCCGACGCGGTCGGCGACGGGATCGTCACCGGGTCGGCCGCCAACTCCTCACGAACCAGCACCTCGGCGCTGGCCGGCGGGCGCTGTACCGCCGCCGCCACGCCCACACCGGCGGCCACCACGAACGCGAGCACCACGACCACCGGACGCCACCGGGAGGCGGTGAATTCACCGGCTGAGGCCGGAAGGGGCCGCGCGGCACCGCGACGCGGACGAGGGGAGGCGGACATCCGGCTCAGCCTGCCATGTCGCGGCGTCGCCCGCTCTCCTCCGTTTCGGCGAGCAGCCCGACCACCGCCCGTGCGACGATGCGCGGCACCTCCAACTGCGCCACGTGCCCGACCCCGTCGAGCATCAGCAGCCGACTGTCCGGGATCACCCGAGCGGCCTGTGGCGAGACCCGGACATCGACCAGCCGGTCGTGCCGCCCGCCGACGACCAGCGTGGGCGCCTGCACCGACGCGGCCAGCCGCCACAGCGAGCCCGACCCCGGCAGGTACGACCGCAGGAAGCTGGAGACCAGGCCGCGGAACGTCCGGACGTACGCGGCGGCGTAGTGCGCGGCCTCGTACCGGATGCGGATCTCCTCGATCGCCTCCTGCCGGCGCTGCTCACTGATCCGGGTCAGGTCGGCGATGCACGCCTCCATCACCTGCTGGGCCATCACCTCGGGGGCCATCTTCGCCAGCCGCCAGGCGGCCAGCCGCTCGCCCCGGGGGATCGCCAGCACGGGCAGCATCCGGCCCTGCAACGACCGGCGGAAATCCAGGAAGGGCAGGGCCGGGGAGACCAGGGTCAGCGTCCGCACCAGGTCCGGCCGCAGCGCCGCCACCTGCACGCAGATCGCGCCGCCGAGCGAGTTGCCGAACAGGTGCACCGGCCCCCGGTCACCGTGCTCGATCCAGCGGACCACCCGCTCCGCGAAGGCCGGGATGGTGTAGCGCCGGCCCGGCTCGCTGCGTCCGAAGCCGGGCAGGTCGATCGCCTGGCCGTCGAGCCGGTCGGACAGCAGGCCCGCCAGGTCCGTCCAGTTCTGCGACGAACCGCCGAGACCGTGCACGTAGAGCGCCGGCTCGGCACCGGGCGCGGTGGCCGGGGTGTCCCGGACGTAGGTCATCGTGCCGTCGAGCAGCACGTGGCGGCCGGGCCAGGGCGGGGGTACGTGGTGCGCGGGCAGCAGGTGGTCCGGCCAGAGGGCGGCGGGCTTCATGCCTCCAGTTTTCCCCGTCCCGCGCCCGGCCGACACCGCCCCCGGTCACAGCAGCAGCGCCTCGAGTCGACGGTTCACCGCGGCCAGGGTCGCCCGCACCACCGCCTGCCGGGGGTCCCCGGCCACCAGCGCGGAACCGGCGAGCTGCTCCACCCAGCCGTCGCAGACCAGCAGCACCACCACCGTGGCGACCTCGCAGTTGCCGAACGGCACCACCGCGGTGTGCTCCACGAAGCACCGCCCCCGGTCCGACGACTCGGCACCGCCGCGCAGCAGCTCGTCCACCGCCGCCGCGGCGGCCACCGCGCACAGCCGCAGCACGTACCCGTCGACAGCCGGCCCGGTCGAGTGACCCTCCGCCGTCTCGCCGCCGGCGATCAGGCGTACCTCCACGGTGGCGTCCAGCCCGAACGTGCTCACCTGCACGTGGTCGATCACCACGCGGGGGCCGGACGCGCCGCCGGTGTCGAGCGGCCGGGAGGGTGCCGTCTCGGTGGTGGTCATCTGCCCACCGGAGTACGACGTCCCCACCGCCCCCGGGGTGGCGGCGGGCGTACCGGCCGGCGCGGCGGCGAGGGACTGCTCCTCCACCGCGGCCCGGCCCCGGTGGGTCGCCTGCCGACGTCGGCGCGGCGGCTCCGTCTCGGTACGCGACCCGCCCCGGACCTCCGGACGCTCGGCACCCGGTACCTCGGCGAGCCGACCGGCCCGGCCCTCGGACCGGCGGGCCTCGGCGGAGCGGCCCTCCCCGGAGCGGCTGTCCCCGGCGGGCGACTCCGCGGCCCCACCTTCGGTCGGCCGCACCCCGGCGGCGCGGCCTTCGGCGGGGCGGCTCTCGGCGGGGCGGCTCTCCGCGGCGGATCGGTCCGCCCGGCCCTCGGCCGAGCGC
>JBARAE010000477.1:0-5568 GCA_049791715.1 Micromonospora sp. | reverse complement strand
AGCTGACGGTGCGGGGACGCCCGGCCGGGGCGTCCCCCGCACCCGGCGGTCACTGCAGCAGGCCGCCGAGCAGACCGCCCTGCTGCTGCTGGGCACCGCTGCCCTGGACCGGCGGTTCCTCGGAGGGCTGCACCACCACGAAGCCCTGACCGGCGAAGCTCATGGTGAACGCCTCACCGGTGCTCCGCCCGAGCAGGCTGCCCAGGCCCAGTTGCTCGGCCCGGTGGTAGCCGGTCTGCAGGTTGGCCGACCAGCACACCGCCGCCTGCGGGTCGACGTAGGTGGGCTGGTCGACGTTGAGCACGACCGGGGTGCCCTTGGTGGTGATGGCGATCCGGCCCTGTCCGGTGAAGACGCAGTTGAACAGGCCCGCCGACGAGGCCATCCCCATGCCGCCGACCATCTTGATGTCGTACTGGAGCGTGGAGTCGAAGGCGAGCACGCTCGAGCCGTTGATGGAGAGGGCGTCGCCCGGCTCCAGGTCGATGATGTGGACGTCCTTGGAGAGCTCCGCGAGGAACACGTCGCCTCGGCCGGACAACTTCATCAGGGGGACGCCCTCGCCGGTCAGGCGCTGCTTGATGAACTTGCCGATGCCGCCCGAGCCGAGCGCCTGGAACTGCACCTGCCCCTGGTACGCCACCATGGACCCGACCCGGGCCATCGCCTCGCCGTTGAGCTCGATCTTCAGCATCTTGGAGTTCTGCAGTCGCATGCCCGGCTGCTGGGACTCCTTTTCAAGGTTCTCCGCAGAGAACAGCGCGCTGCGCATGAATTTCCTCCTGCATCGGGGTGTGCCTCCCCGCAGGCTAGGAGACCCGCGCAACAGCGGGCATCGGCCGAGCGGAGTGCGGCAGGAGCCCGGTCAGGCCCAGCCCAGCGCGTGCAGCCGTTCGTCGTCGATGCCGAAGTGGTGGGCGATCTCGTGCACCACCGTGACGGCGACCTCCTCGACGACGTCGTCGTCCGTATCGCAGATCCGCAGGATCGGATGCCGGTAGATGAGGATGCGGTCCGGCAGGACACCGGAGTAGTCCCAGCCCCGATCGGTGAGCGCGTGCCCCTCGTAGAGGCCGAGCAGGTCCTCGCCCGGGGGCGGATCGTCCTCGACCAGGATGACGACGTTGTTCATCAGCCCGAGCAACTCCTCGGGCACCTCGTCGAGGGCCTCGCCGACCAGCTCCTCGAAGCGCTCACAGCTCATCTCGACCGGCACGCCGCCCATTCTGCCCGACGGGCCGGACGACGTGCCGGTGCGAGATCAGGAGGCCAGCCGCGCGGTGACGGTGATCTGCGCGCCCGGGGAGAGCAGCCGGGAGATCGGGCAGTTCTCCTTGGCGGTCTCGGCCAGCTTGCTGAACTGCGCCTCGTCCATGCCCGGCACCTGGCCGACGGTCTCCAGGTCGATCCGGGTCACGGTCATACCCGCGTCGGTCTTGTCGAGGTGCACCTTGGCGGTGGTCTCCACCGAGGTGTCCGTCGCGCCCGCGTCGGCGAGCTGCTTGGAGAGGGCCATCGAGAAGCAGCCGGCGTGCGCGGCGCCGATCAGCTCCTCCGGGTTGGTCCCCTCGCCCTCCTCGAAACGCGACTTGAAGGAGTAGTTGCCGGTCAGGCCACCCTTGCCGGTGCGCATAATCCCGGAGCCGTCGGTGAGGTTGCCCTGCCAGTGTGCGGAAGCGGTACGGATAGGCATGTCCCGACGCTAACGGAAACCGGGCGGAGCCGCATCGACCGCCGGATGTGGGGTCGCTCGGCCGACGAGGACCGATCAAGGTCGGACGTGAGGTACCTCTCGCCGCCTGCCGGCTGTGTCATGATTCGGCTCAGGCCCGCGCGCGGAAGGGTGGCCGATGTCGCAGGATCTCCCCATTCCCAAGCAGGACAACCGGTCGGACGAGACAACCGTGGTGGAGTGGGGTGAGGGTGATTCCGCGCCGCCCGGCCGGGTCGGGCGTTCCCTGGCCCGACTGCGGCGGGATCACCGGCTGCCGATGGTCCTCGCCGGGCTGGGCGCGGTGGCCGCGATCGCCTCGCTGGTCGGCGAGTGGCTGGTCATGACGATGCCGAACGGCGGTCCACAGGGAAACACGACGGTCCGGGTCCCGGGCGGGGTGGGCGACGTGGGCGGCTTCGGCATGGCGTACCTGGTGGGGCTGCTCGGCCTGGCCGGTGCGGTGGCGCTGGCCCTGCGCGGCACACCTGGCGTCCGGCACAACGCCCGGGTGGCCGGCCTGGCGCTCGCGGCGGCGGTGCTGGCCGTGCTGACCGCGACCGCGTTCTCCCTCGACGACTCGGTCCAGCGGAGCTACTTCTACTCCTCCGGGGAAGGCTTCCGGGTGGAGTACGGGCGGGGCATGGTGACCGCCTTCCTGGCCGCGGTGCTGCTCGGGGCGGCGCTGCACCTCTCCGGCCGGGTCGCGGCCCAGCGCCCGGCCGGAAGCTCGGCCGAGCCGGAGGACGGGGCGGAGGGGGAGGACGGGACGCAGGCGGCGGACGGCCGGGAGCCGTGGGGCCGTCGCCGCCGGCGCGAGGGGTCGGTGGACGACCGGCCGTCCGCACCGATCGACCTGACGGTCGAGCCCACCGTGCCGTTCGCCCGCCCCGAGCGGCCCAGCTGACCCGATCATGCCGGCGGCCGGCCATCGGACGGCCACCCCGGGTTGGTGCCCGATTCGCCGGGAAGCCATGGTTGCGACCCGTTCCGCGAGGTACGGTTGCTGCCCGCCGTTCCGTGGGCCGCGGCACCGACGACCAGGGCGGCTGGCGCGACGGCGGCGGGCGAAGGAGGAACGATGACCCGCCCGGGCCTGCCCAAGCTGATCGCCACCGACCTCGACGGAACGCTCGTCCGCAGCGACGACACCGTCTCCGCGTACACCCACGAGGTGCTCGACCGGGTGCGGGCCGCCGGGATCCCGGTGGTCGGCGCGACCGGTCGCGGGCCGCGGCTGACCGAGCTGACCCGCAACGACATCCGCGCCGCCGACTTCCTGGTGATGGCCGGCGGGGGGCGCGTGGTGGACCAGAGCGACCCGGCCGGCCCGGTGGTGCTCCGCGACGAACGCCTCCCCGGGGAGGTGCTCGCCCGGCTCCTCGCCGACCTGGAGGCCGAGGTCGGCCCGCTGACCGTGATGGTCGAGGCGTCCGACGAGCACGACGCCCCGCTCTGGGGGGATTACCACCCGAGCTGGCCGTACCCGGACCGGTTCGAGGAGCGCACCAGGGCCGAGTGCCTCTCCACCGATGTCATCAAGGCGTTCGCCCGGACCGCCGACCACCACGTGGACGAGCTGCTGGCCACCGCCCGCCGGATCGTTCCACCGGAGATGGCGATGCTGACCCAGGCCGGGCTCGGGTACATCGAGATCTGCCCGCCCGGGGTGGACAAGGCGACCGGGTTGAGCGTGATCGCACAGGCCCTCGGGGTCGACCCAGCCGAGGTGCTGGTCTTCGGCGATCAGCCCAACGACCTGCCGATGTTCGCGTGGGCGGGCTGGGCGCGGGTGGCGGTCTCCAACGCCCACCCGGAGGTCCGCGCCGCGGCGGACGAGGTGACCCTGCGCAACGACGACGACGGCGTCGCCGTCTACCTGGACCGACTACTCTCCCGGTGATGGGAGAGGCACCTCGGCTGGTCGCGACGGACATCGACGGCACCCTGCTCCGGGACGACCGGTCGCTCAGTCCGCACACCGCGGCGGTGCTGGCCCGGATCACCGCCGCGGGCACACCCGTCGTGCTGGTCACCGGCCGTCCGATCCGTTGGCTCCAGCTGGTGTACGACCAGCTCGCCGAGCCACTTCCGGCGATCTGCGCGAACGGCGCGGTGGTGTACGACCCGATCCGCGACGAGGTGCTGCGGGCCGACCCGCTCGCCCCGGAACTGCTGGCGGAGGTGGCCCGCCGGCTGCGCGCGGAGGTACCGGGGGTGAGCTTCGCGGTGGAGATCGTGGACAGCCGGCAGATGCGCCACGAGGCGCACTACCCGCTGCGCTGGGACGCCGACACCGACGCGATCCGGGCGATCGAGTCCCCGGAGGAGCTGCTCTCCGTGCCGGCGGTGAAGCTGCTGGCCCGGGCTGGCGAGCAGGACCCCGACGCGTTTCTCCAGCTGGTGGCCGGGGCGTTGGAGGGGCTGGCCGAGGCCACCCACTCGTCGTACACCGGGCTGGTGGAGATCTCCGCCGCCGGGGTGACCAAGGCGGCGGGCCTGGCCTGGTACTGCGCCCGGCTCGGCATCGACGAGCGGGACGTGCTGGCCTTCGGCGACATGCCGAACGACGTACCGATGCTGACCTGGGCCGGCCGGTCCGTCGCCGTCGGGAACGCGCACCGCGCCGTCCTGGAGATCGCCGACGAGGTGACGGCGGCGAACTCCGAGGACGGCGTGGCGACGTACCTGGAGAAGGTCTACGGGCTGGGCTGAGGTCTACAGGTACTGGCCGGTGGCGTGGCCCTCGTTCGGCGCCGGCATGCCCGGCATCCCGGGCACCACCCCGCCGGGCCCACTGGGCAGGGCCTGCCGGCCGGAGCGCATCTGCTCCAGCTGCACCCGGGCGGCCATCTGCTGGGCGACCAGCGCGGCCTGGATGCCGTGGAAGAGGCCCTCCAGCCAACCGACCAGTTGGGCGTGCGCGATCCGCAGCTCACCCTCGCTAGGCACCTGGTCCTCGGTGAACGGCAGCGAGATCCGCTCCAGCTCCTCGCGCAGCTCGGGGGCGAGCCCCTCCTTCAGCTCGACGATCGACCGCTCGTGGATCTCGCGCATCCGGTACCGGCTGGCGTCGTCGAGGGGTGCCGCCTTGACCTCCTCCAACAGCTGTTTGATCATGCTGCCGATCCGCATCACCTTGGCCGGCTGCTCGACCAGGCGGGTCGGGTCCTCGCCCTGTCCCTCCTCGGTCGGCATGGTGCCGACCGGCCGCCCGTCGGGGCCGACCACCACCACGGTGCCGGGGATGCCGTCCTTGCCCTGCTCGTCGTCCTGTCCAGCGGAGCGCGCTTCGGTCATGGGACCCATCTTTACCCAACGCCCGCCGGCGGCACGCGCCGGGCAGCGGCTCCCGGCCCGGAACCACCCGGCCGGGTCGCGCTACCGTCCCCGTCATGCCCGCAGACCCACGCGACGTGCTCACCCGGCCCGCCCCGGCACCGGACGCGACGGTGGCCTACGGCGACCACCCCGAGCAGGTTGCCGATCTGCGCCGACCCGTCGGCGACGGCCCGGCCCGCCCGCTGGTGATCGTGGTGCACGGCGGGTTCTGGCGTGCCGAGTACGACCGACGCCACACCGGGCCGATGGCGGCGGCGCTGGCCGCGCTCGGCCACCCGGTGGCGCAGGTCGAGTACCGCCGCACCGGTCAGCCCGGCGGCGGCTGGCCGCACACCCTGACCGACGTGCTGGCCGGGGTGGCCGCGCTGCCCGGGCTGGCCGCCGCCGCGCTGCCGGGCCGGGTGGCTGCCGTACCGCCGATCCTGGTGGGTCACTCGGCCGGCGGTCACCTGGCGCTCTACGTCGCGGCGCGCGCGCCAGAGACGGTCGGTGGGGTGCTGGCGCTGGCCCCGGTG
>JBARAE010000476.1:0-3979 GCA_049791715.1 Micromonospora sp. | reverse complement strand
CGTCCGAGGAGTGCCGGGCCGGACCGGTCTCGGCCTCGGCCACCGGCTGCTCGACGGCGGGCGCCGGGCGCGGTGCCGGCACGATCAGCCGGTCACCGTCGGTGTCCCGGAGCTGCTCGTCCGCGGGCGGAGCACTGACCGGCGCGTGACCGGGCACGGGCGACTCCTCCTCGGCGCGGCGCATGCCGTTGACGTGGGAACGGCCGTTGACCCGGACGGCCGGTTCGTCGGCGGGCAACCCCGGCAGGGGGGCCGGCAGGTCACCGTGGTGGGGTGAGGAGGTGGCCCAGCCGGTGCGGGGATCGGGCTGGCGCCAGACGGGAGCAGGCTCACGGCCTGCCTCCCGGCCTCGGGACCAGCCGGCCGCCGGGGGCGCCCACCCGCTGACGGAACGGGCCAGGTCATCCTGCTGACCTGTCCCGTCGCCGTGTTCTCCCGGGGTGGGGGCTCCGGGTTGCCCTGATTCAGTCACCGCGCGCTCCTTGGTCGCCCCCGCTGAGGCTACCGTGTGGTGACAGTGGCGATAAGTTACAGCAGCGGGCCATTTCCGGGACGGGTTCACGAAGCCTGACCGGTTCGGGTGATAAGTGCCGGCTCGTACGTAAGAACTCGGAGGTTCCCATGACCGCTGTGGGGAACGGTGCACAGACCGCCGGCCGGCCCACCCGCCTGCCCCGCTCAGCGCGGCGCAAGCAGCTGCTCGCCGCCGCTCAGGAGGTGTTCGTCGCGCAGGGCTACCACGCCGCCGCGATGGACGACATCGCCGAGCGGGCGGGGGTTTCCAAGCCCGTGCTCTACCAGCACTTTCCCGGCAAGATGGACCTCTACCTGGCGCTGCTGGACACGCACTGCGACGCCATCGTCGCGAGGGTGCAGGACGCGATGCGCGGCAACAACGACAACAAGGAGCGGGTCAGCGCGTCCGTGCGCGCGTACTTCGACTTCGTCGACCACGAGAGCGAGGCGTTCCGCCTGGTCTTCGAGTCGGACCTGCGCAACGACCCGGCCGTCCGGCAGCGCGTGGAGCGGGTCGAGCAGGGCTGCATCGCCGCGATAACCGACACGATCATCTCGGACACCGGCGTCAGCCGGTCACACGCCGAACTGCTCGCCTCCGGCCTGGTCGGGGCGGCCGAGACGGCGGCGCAGTTCTGGCTGGCCGGTGGCCGGCAGGTGCCGAAGGCGGAGGCGGAGGCCTTGGTCGCCGCCCTCTCCTGGCGCGGTATCGCCAGCTTCCCGCTGCAAGGTGACTCAGCCTGAACATCGGGCCGCCAGATCGGATAGCCTTCCCACGGTGGCTTTTTCGCCCCAGTTGAGGAGGCACAGTGGAGGTCAAGATCGGCGTGCAGTACGCCCCGCGCGAGCTGGTTCTGGAGAGCGCGCAGTCGCCTGCCGAGATCGAGCGGATCGTGACCGACGCCGTCGCCAAGGGCGAGGGCACCCTCTCCCTGACGGACGAGAAGGGCCGGCGGGTCATCGTGCCGGTCACCAAGGTCGCGTACGTCGAGATCGCCGAGGCCTCTCCCCGCGCGGTCGGCTTCACCGTCCGCTGATTCCGTTCCGGGTCGCCGTGGCGGGTGACCGACGAGGTCCCGCCGCGGCGGCACCGGGTCAGCCGCCTAGTTGTTCAGCCCGGCGGCGGCCATCCGCTCGGTGTGCGCGGCGGTCAGCCGCCGGAACAGCACCGGCACGTCCACGTCCCGCCGGGCGATGAGCGCGGTGAGTGCGCCCCGGTCCGCGGCCGCGACCCGTCCGGCCTGGGAGAGCGCCTCCCCGACCAGCCGCCGGGCCCACATCGACAACCGGTTGGCCACCTTCGGGTCCGCGGCGATGGCCGCCCGCATCTCGGCGGCGGCGAACTCGGCGTACCGGGAGTCGTGCAGCACGTCGAGGACGAGCTGTCGGTCCGGCCCGTCCAGCGCCCCGGCGATCTCCCGCAGGAAGTCGTCGGTGATCGCGTCGCCCACGTACGCCTTGGTCACCGCCTCCGGCCAGTCCTTCGGCTCGGTCGAGTCGTGGTACGCCTGGAGCGCCTCGACGTACGGCGCCATCGCCTCGTCGGGCGCCACCCCGAGTTCCGTGAGTCGGTCGGCCACCCGGCAGTAGCTGCCGATCTCGGCCGCGGCCATCTCGCTGAGGGCCGCCCGGCGGCGCAGGTCGGGGGCGAGGCGGGCGTCGGCAGCGAGCCGGTCGAAGGCGAGGAGTTCGCCGTACGCCACGAGGCCGAGCAGGTCGACGAGGGCGGGCTCGGGCGCGGTGGGGGCGGACACGAGCGCAGGCTACCGTTCCGCCGCCCGCAGCGGTGGTCACGATCCGAGCCGGCCGGAGGGTGGCCCAGGTCACAGCGATGACGCCCGGGCGTGGCGCCGCCAGGCGGAATGAGGACGGCCGAGCGGCGGTTCAGGTAGCATAGAGCAGTTGCCGTGGGCACCGATTTGATCGACAGCAGGCCTACGGCGCGCGTGCGGCCCGGTCCGGCTCGGCGTTTCCGCCGTCGACCGTGTGGCCCGCGTCATACCGATCGCGCCCTGAGGACATGAGGGGCGCACCACGAGAGGGCACCCCCAAATCCATATGAGCGAGCAGATTCACGACATCATGGGCAACCAGGAGCTGGCACCGACCGCTCCCGTCCGTCCGGAAGCTCCCACTTTCGCCGCACTCGGCGCCCGTCCGGAGACCGTCGAGGCGCTGGCCGCCTCCGGCATCACCCGCGCGTTCGCCATCCAGGAGTACGCGCTGCCGATCGCGATGCGCGGCAGCGACCTGATCGGCCAGGCCCCTACCGGCACCGGCAAGACCCTCGGCTTCGGCGTACCGCTGCTGGAGCGGGTCTTCGCGCCGGGCGAGGGCAGCGACGGCGTGCCGCAGGCGCTGGTCGTCGTACCCACCCGTGAGCTGGGCATCCAGGTCGCCAAGGACCTCGCCGCCGCCGGCAGCACCCGGGGCGTCCGGGTCCTGCCGATCTACGGCGGGGTGGCCTACGAGCCGCAGATCGAGACGCTGCGCAAGGGCGTCGAGATCCTGGTCGGCACGCCGGGCCGCCTGCTGGATCTGGCCAAGCAGAAGCACCTCCGGCTGGACCGGGTGCACGCGCTGGTCCTCGACGAGGCCGACCGGATGCTCGACCTGGGCTTCCTCGACGACGTCGAGAAGATCCTGGCGATGCTGCCGGAGGACCGGCAGACGATGCTCTTCTCGGCCACCATGCCGGACCCGATCGTCGCCCTGTCCCGGCGCTTCCTGCGCCACCCGGTGACGATCCACGCCGGCCACACCGCCGAGACCGGCCCGTCGCCGCAGACCCAGCAGTTGGCCTACCGCACCCACTCGATGAACAAGATCGAGATCGTGGCGCGGATCCTCCAGGCGGAGGGGCGCGGCCTGACCATGATCTTCACCCGCACCAAGCGGGCCGCCGACCGCGTCGCCGAGGACCTGGACTTCCGCGGCTTCGCCGTCGCGGCGGTGCACGGCGACCTGGGCCAGGGCGCCCGGGAGCGGGCGCTGCGGGCGTTCCGCGCCGGCAAGATCGACACGCTCGTCGCCACCGACGTCGCCGCCCGCGGCATCGACGTCAGCGGTGTCACGCACGTCATCAACTACGACTGCCCGGAGGACCAGGACACCTACACCCACCGGATCGGTCGTACCGGCCGGGCCGGGGCGACCGGTGTCGCGGTGACCTTCGTCGACTGGGACGACATGCCCCGCTGGCGGATCATCGACAAGACCCTCGGGCTGGAGATGCCGGAGCCGCCGGAGACGTACCACACCTCTCCGCACCTCTACACCGACCTGAACATCTCCCGGGACATGACCGGCACCCTGCCGACCGCCGAGCGCACGCGCGCAGGCCTGTCGGCGGAGGTCGAGGAGGACCTGGGTGGTGGCCGGTCGCGCCGCGGTGAGCCCCGTGGTGCCCGCCGTGGTGACGGCCGCGGCCGGGGCGAGCGCCGCCGCGACGGTGGTGGCGACG
>JBARAE010000475.1:0-8713 GCA_049791715.1 Micromonospora sp. | reverse complement strand
ACCCGCTGCCGGGCGGGTCGGCCCGGCTGCGGGCCAGCATCGGGCTCGCGGAGCTGGCCGGCGGGGCCCCGGACGACGTGCTGCGCCAGGCCGACCTGGCCCGGCGACGGGCGGTGCAGGTCGGCCGGGACCGGATCGAGTGGTACGACGCCCACCTGGAGGACCAGCTCGTCCGCCGGCTGGACCTGGAACGCGAGCTGCCCGGCGCGGTCGATCGGGGGGAGCTGGACCTGGTCTACCAGCCGGTGCTGTCCTTGGCCGACCGGCTGCCGGTGGGCACCGAGGCGCTGCTGCGCTGGCGCAGCCCGACGCTGGGCACGGTGCTTCCGGCCGAGCTGGTGCCGGTGGCCGAGGATCTGAACCTCGTCGACGAGATGGGCCGTTGGGTGCTGGACCGGGCCTGCCGCCAGCTCGCCGACTGGTCCGACGGGGGCCGGGGGTTCTGGATGTCGGTCAACGTCACCCCGCGGGAGCTGGTGGCGCCGGACTTCGTAGCGGCGACCGCGGCCGCCCTCGCCGCGTACGGGGTGGCGCCGGAGCGGTTGGTGGTCGAGGTGGCCGAGCCGCGGGTCGCGGCCGAGCTGCCGACCGTGGTGACGCGGTTGGCCGGGTTGCGGTCCCTCGGGGTGCGGACGGCGCTGGACGGTTTCCGCGCCGAGCACGCCTCCCTCGCGCAGCTCCGCCGGCTGCCGATCGACCTGCTGAAGGTCGGCCCGCACCTGCTCGGGTCGGGCGGTGACGGGCGGCACCGGCTGGTCGACGTGGTCGTCAGCCTGGGCGACCGGCTGGGCCTGGACGTGGTGGTGGAGGGCTTGGAGTCGGACGCCCAGGTGGCGGCGGCCGGCTGCTCCGGCTGCCGGTACGGGCAGGGCTTCGCGCTGGCCCGGCCGGCGACCGCCGAACGGGTGGAGGCGTGGTTGGAGGAGTTCCGGTCGACGCTGCGCTGAGGTCGCCCGGTCAGGGAAGGCTGAACCGGTTCACCTGGCGCGCGGCGGGGCGGTGCTGCCACGTGGGGTCAGGTGGGCGGTCTCGTCCTGCAGGCCGGTGACCGGCTCGCCGGCGATGGCGGCGAGCAGTTGCCGCGCCGCGTGCGCCCCGTACGCGGGGATGTCCCGGCCGAGCGCGGTCAGCGGCGGATGCACGAGCTGGCAGAGCGGGGAGTCGTCCCAGGCCACGATGGAGAGGTCGCCGGGTACGGCGAGGCCCATCTCCTGGGCGACCGAGAGGCCGGCGATCGCCATCACGTCGTTGTCGTAGATCACCGCGGTCGGCCGGTTGGCGGAGCTGAGCAGGCGGCGGGTGGCCCGCGCCCCCTCCTCCCCGGTGTAGTCGGACCAGACCGTGGTGGCCTCGTCGAGGCCGAGCCGTCGGCACACCTCGGTGAACGCGTCGGTCCGGATCTCGGTGTGCAGCAGCGACGGCAGGCCGCCGACCCGGGCGATCCGCCGATGCCCGAGGGCGACCAGGTACTCCACGGTCTCCACCAGCGCCGCCGCGTCGTCCGACCAGACGCTGGCCAGGCTGCCGGTGTGCCCGGGCCCGCCGATCACCACGGCCGGTAGCTGCAGTTCCTCCAGCGCCGGCACCCGCCGGTCGTCGGTGCGCAGGTCGCAGACGAAAACGCCGTCCACCCGGCGTTCGGCCCACCACCGCCGGTAGACCGCGATCTCCGCGTCGTGGTCGGCCACCACCTGGAGGGTCAGCGCGTACGAGCGGGCGGAGAGTTCGGCCGCGACGCCGCTGATCAGCTCCATGAAGAAGGGCTCGATGCCCAGTATCCTGGCCGGCCGACACAGGGCGAGGCCGACGGCCTTGGCGGTGGCGCCGGAGAGGGCCCGGGCGGCGCTGCTGGGGCTGAAGCCGATCTCGGCGGCGATGGCGAGGATCCGCTGCCGGGTCGCCTCCGAGACGCCGGGCTGGCCGTTCAGCGCGTACGACACCGCGCCCTTGGAGACCCCGGCCCGTCGGGCGACATCGGCGATGGTCGGCCGCTTCACCGGCGCGCTCCTCCACTGTCCGGCCCCGCGGGGCGGTTCCTCGCTCGCCGGGGGACCGGCGGGCATCACGGTACTGCAAGCCGCCCGGCGGGCCGGTCGGCACGGCGGGGTCGGAACTGAACCGTACAGTCCGCCACTTACACGGTTAAGCGTACGGCTTGTACCGCCGATCTTCGCTAGGCCCCCGTCATGAAGTTGTTCCGGAAAACGCTCCACCACGCATGATCGCGCTCCCACGGCATCGAGAAGGTTACGTCGGGGGCTCGGCGGCAACCGGCCGTTGACAGTGTCGGAGGTGCCCCGTACGGTGGCCTCACTTATCCGGTTCAGTCAACGTCTCTCGATGTCGGGAGCGTTCCCATTTGGTGTGGAGGATTGACATGAAACGGTCCTGGTTCCACCTGGCCCGAGCGGCCACCGTGGGTGCCGTCAGTCTGGTCATGATCGCGGCGTGCAGCGGTAGGAGCACCACCGGCGGTTCGGACTCGGCGGACGGTCCGATCACACTGAAGATCAACTTCTGGGGCGACTTCGGACTCCAGGACCTCAAGACCCGGTACGAGGCCGAGCACCCGAACATCAAGATCCAGCTGAACTCCGGTGAGTACAACGCCCAGCACGAGGATCTGCAGAAGAAGCTCGTCGCCGGCTCCGGCGCCCCGGACATCGCCGCGATCGACGAGGGCTTCATGGTCCAGTTCCGCAGCCAGTCCGACAAGTTCGTCAACCTGCTCGACAAGGGCGCCGGCTCGTACGAGGGCAAATACCTGCCCTGGAAGTGGAAGCAGTCGCTGTCAGCCGACGGCAAGACCCAGATCGGCCTCGGCACCGATGTCGGCGGCCTGGCCATGTGCTACCGGACCGACCTCTTCAAGGCCGCCGGCCTGCCCACCGACCGCGACCAGGTCTCCGCGCTCTGGCCCACCTGGGACAGGTTCATCGAGGTCGGCCAGCAGTACACCGCCAAGAGCGGGAAGAAGTTCATCGACTCCGGCACCAACCTGTTCAACCCGATCCTCGGCCAGCAGCCGGTCGGCTTCTACAACGAGCAGGACCAGCTCCAGATGGACGGCGGACCCAAGGTCGCCTTCGACTACACCATCAAGGCGATCCAGGCCGGCCTCTCGGCCAACCTGGCCAGTTTCCAGGCCGACTGGGACAAGGGCTTCACCAGCGGCTCCTTCGCCGTGCTGGCGTGCCCGGCGTGGATGCTCGGCCACATCAAGGACACCGCACCCGGCACGCAGGGCAAGTGGGACATCGCCGCCGTGCCCGGAGGCGGCGGCAACTGGGGCGGCTCGTTCCTGACCATTCCCAAGCAGGGCAAGCACGTCGACGAGGCGTACAAGCTGCTGGAGTGGCTGGTCCAGCCGGAGCAGCAGATCGAGATCTTCAAGAAGGTCGGCAACCTGCCGTCGCAGCCGGCGCTCTACTCCGACCCGGCGATCGCCGACTTCAAGAACCCGTTCTTCAACAACGCCCCGGTCGGGCAGATCTTCCCCAAGATGGCGCAGGGGCTCACGCCGCAGTACCTGGGCAAGAAGAACGGCCCGACCCGCGTCGCGGTGGAGAACGTCATCACCCGGGTGCAGAACAGGACGCTGAAGCCCGAGGCCGCCTGGGCCGAGGCGGTCAAGGAGGCCGAGAAGGCCGGCACGTCCTGACGCCTCGGTGAGCGGTGACGGAGCGGGCGCCGCCCGGTCCGTCACCGCCCCGGCGTCGCCCCCGTCCGCCTGCCATCTCTTCGGCCCTGGAGTGTCCTATGTCCACCACCCGTGCCGCACCCGCGCCGTCGAGCCGCCGAGCCGCGCCGGCCGGCCGGTCCGGGGGCGACCGACGGCTCACCTGGCGCAACCGGCTCCACCGCTTCGACATGCGCTACATGCCGTACCTGATGATCGCCCCGTTCTTCCTGCTCTTCATCGTCTTCGGGCTCTTCCCGCTGCTCTTCAACGGCGTGGTGTCGCTGCGCAACTACCAGCTCGACGACCCGACGCTGCCGTACTGGGCCGGCCTCGACAACTTCGCCCGGCTCTTCGGCGACGAGGACTTCTGGAACGCCCTCTACAACACCTTCGGCATCTTCCTGCTCTCCTCCGTCCCGCAACTGCTGCTCGCCCTGGTGGTCGCCTCGCTGCTCAACCGCAAGCTGCGCGCGCAGACCTGGTGGCGCGTCGGCGCGCTGCTGCCGTACGTCACCCCGATCGTCGCCTCGACGATGGTGTTCAGCGCCTTCTTCTCCCGCAGCTACGGCATGGCCAACTGGCTGCTGGGCATGGTCGGCATCGGCGGGACCGGGGACGCCGCGATCGACTGGCGGGCCGACAAGCTGCACTCCTGGATCGCGGTGGCCACCATGGTCAACTGGAAGTGGATCGGCTACAACGCGCTGCTCTACCTGGCCGCGATGCAGTCGGTCCCGCGGGACGTCTACGAAGCGGCGGCGATCGACGGCGCCGGCCCGTGGCGGCAGCTCTGGCGGATCACCGTACCGATGATCCAGCCGGTCATCGTCTTCACCGTGGTGCTCTCCACCATCGGCGGGCTCCAGCTCTTCACCGAGCCGATGCTCTTCGACCTCAACTCGCAGGCCGCCACCGGCGGGCCGAACGGCGAGTGGCAGACCATCGCGCAGCTCATCTACAAGGTCGGCTGGAAGGACCTCAACCTCGGCTACGCCGCGGCGATGTCCTGGGCCCTGTTCCTGATCATCCTGGTCGTCGCCGGCCTCAACACCCTGCTCACCAACCGTCTCTCGGGGGGTCGTCGATGAGCGCCGTCACCGCGCCGAGCAAGCAGGGGCGGAAGCGGCCGGCGTTGCTGGGCCGGGCGCCCCAGGACACGCCGGCCGGGGTGGGCACGTACCTGCTGCTGGCGGTGACGGTCCTGTTCGCCGCGTTCCCGCTGTACTGGATGTTCGTCATCGCGACCAGCACCGACGAGGCGCTGGCCAACCTCCCCCCGGCGGTCGTCCCCGGTGACCAGTTCATGGTCAACCTCCGCGAGGTCTTCTCCCTCCAGGACGTCTACTTCGCGGCCTCGCTGGTCAACAGCGTCATCGTCGCCACCGTGGTGACCGCGTCGGTGCTCTTCTTCTGCTCGCTGGCCGGGTTCGCCTTCGCGAAGCTGCGGTTCACGGGCAGCCGGGCCCTGATGCTCTTCGTGGTGCTCACCCTGACCGTGCCCAACCAGCTCGGGATCGTCGCGCTCTACGTCGTGATGGGCAAGCTCGGCTGGAACGGCACCCTGCTGGCGGTCATCGCGCCCGGCCTGGTCACCGCGTTCGGCGTGTTCTACATGCGGCAGTTCATCGTCAACACGGTGCCCGACGAGCTGGTCGAGTCGGCGCGGGTGGACGGCGCGAGCACGATGCGGATCTACGCCAGCATCGTGCTGCCGGCAATCCGCCCGGCGCTGGCGGTGCTCGGCCTGCTCACCTTCGTGGCCACCTGGAACGACTTCCAGTGGCCGCTGATCACCCTGAGCGGCACCGACTACCCGACCTCGATGGTGGCCATCTCCGACCTGGCCAGCGGCAACTACGTGATCTACCGGCGGGTCCTGGCGGGCGCGTTCATCGCCACCGTCCCCCTGCTGGTGATGCTGTTCATCGGTGGACGTCAGATCGTCCGCGGAATCATGGAAGGCGCGGTGAAGTCGTGAGCAAACGAGCGCTGCACGAGGGTTGGGTGCTGCGGGCCGTACCGGGTCCGCAGGTCCCGCCGGGGATCGCCGACCGGGCGGTCCCGGCGACGGTACCCGGCTGCGTGCACACCGACCTGCTCGCCGCCGGCCTCATCCCCGACCCCTACCTCGATCGGAACGAGAAGGACCTCACCTGGATCGGGCGCACCGACTGGGTGTACGAGACCACCTTCACCTGGCGGCCGGGCGACGACGACCGGGTGGACCTCGCCTGCGCCGGGCTGGACACGGTCGCCACGGTGACCCTCAACGGCACCGAGGTCGGCCGTACCGAGAACATGCACCGCAGCCACCGGTTCGACCTCCGCTCGCTGCTGCGACCCGGACCGAACACGCTGGCCGTCCGCTTCGACTCGGCGTACCGCTACGCGGAGGCGCACCGGGACCGGCTCGGCGACCGGCCGAACGCCTACCCGGAGCCCTTCCACTTCATCCGCAAGATCGCCTGCAACTTCGGTTGGGACTGGGGTCCGACCGTGGTGACCGCCGGCATCTGGCAGGAGATCGGCCTGCACGCCTGGTCCACCGCCCGGCTCGCCGCGGTCCGCCCGCTGGTCACGGTCGACGGTGACACCGGCCGGGTCGAGCTGCGCGTGGAGGTCGAACGGGCGGCGGAAGCGCTGGTCACCGTCCGGGCCACGGTGGCCGGGGCGGCGGGGGAGGCGACGATCCCGGCCGGGGAGCGCAGCGCCGCGCTGGTCCTCACCGTCCGCGACCCCGGGCGGTGGTGGCCCCGGGGGTACGGGGAGCAGCGCCTTCACGCCCTCGACGTGACGCTGTACGCCGAGGACGGCCGGGTGCTGGACCGCTGGTCACGCCGGATCGGCTTCCGCTCGGTACGCCTCGACACCGCACCGGACGCGCACGGCTCCGCGTTCGTGCTGCACGTCAACGACGTGCCGATCTTCGTCCGCGGCGTCAACTGGATCCCCGACGACGCCTTCCCGAACCGGGTCACCCGGCAGCGGCTGGCCGGACGCGTCGACCAGGCGGTCGGGGCGAACGTCAACCTGCTCCGGGTCTGGGGCGGTGGCCGGTACGAGTCGGAGGACTTCTACGAGCTGGCCGACGAGCTCGGGCTGCTGGTGCAGCAGGACTTCCTGTTCGCCTGCGCCGCGTACCCGGAGGAGGAGCCGTTCCGCTCGGAGGTCGAGGCGGAGGCGCGCGAGCAGGTGACCCGGCTGGCCGGCCACCCGTCGCTGGTGCTGTGGACCGGCAACAACGAGAACATCTGGGGCTGGCACGACTGGGACTGGCAGGTGGCGCTCGCCGGCCGCACCTGGGGCCGCGGCTACTACCTGGACCTGCTGCCGCGGATCGTCGGCGAGCTGGACCCGACCCGGCCGTATTGGCCGGGCAGCCCGTGGTCGGGCAGCGAGGAGCGGCACCCGAACGACCCCGCCCACGGGACCACGCACATCTGGGACGTCTGGAACACCGACGACTACCGGCGGTACCGCGATTACGTCCCACGCTTCGTCGCCGAGTTCGGCTACCAGGCGCCCCCGGCGTACGCGACGCTGCGCCGCGCGATCTCCGACGATCCGCTGGCCCCCGACTCGCCGGGCATGGCTCACCATCAGAAGGCGATCGACGGCGACCGGAAGCTCCAGCGCGGGCTGGACGCACATCTGCCCGCCCCGGCGGACTTCGACGACTGGCACTACCTCACCCAGCTCAACCAGGCCCGCGCCATCCAGCTCGGGGTGGAGCACTTCCGCTCGCACCGGCCGGTCTGCATGGGCACCATCGTCTGGCAGCTCAACGACTGCTGGCCGGTCACCTCCTGGGCGGCGGTCGACGGTGACGGCCGGCGCAAGCCGCTCTGGTACGCGCTGCGCCGGGCGTACGCCGACCGCCTGCTCACCGTGCAGCCCCGGGACGGCGGGCTGGCCCTGGTGGCGGTGAACGAGAGCGGTGAGCGGTGGCGGACCCCGGCCACGGTCACCCGGCTCACACTGGCCGGGGAGCCGAGGGCGAAGACGTCGGTGGACCTGGACGTCCCCGCGTACGGCTCGGTGGTGCTGGCGCTGTGGGCGGAGCTGGCGCGGCCCGACGAGGCCCGGCGTGAGCTGCTGGTCGCCGAGGCGGGGGAGTCGGCGGAGCGGGCGCTCTGGTTCTTCGCCGAGGACCGGGAGGTGGCATGGCCCGCGGCCGAGTGGGATGCGACCGTCGAATCGGGCGGCGACGGCCAGCGGGTCCGGGTGACCGCCCGTACCGTGCTGCGCGACCTCACCCTCTTCCCGGACCGGCTCGACCCGTCGGCCCAGGTGGACCAGGCGCTGGTCACGCTGCTTCCCGGCGAGGCGGTGATCTTCACCGTGCGGTCGGACGCCCCGCTCGACCCGGCCGCGCTGACCGCCCGCCCGGTGCTGCGCTGCGTCAACGACATCGGCGGTGCGACGGCCGCCGCGGAAGGGGCGACGGTGTCAGGGGCAGGTGATCGCACTCCGTAGCGGGCGCCGGACCGGACATCGCTCGGCGGTACATGTCTGCCCCGCCCGGAACGCACGAGGAACCCGACCCTTGCCGACTTGAAGAATTGTGCAAGTGATAAAGTCTTCAGGGCTGCTGGGGAGGAGTTCACGTGTCGGTGCCGCTGTACCAGGCGAAGGCGGAGCTGTTCCGCACCCTCGGACATCCCGTCCGCATCCGGGTGCTGGAACTGCTCCAGGACGGGCCGAAACTGGTCCGGGACCTGCTCGCCGCGATCGACGTCGAGGCGTCCAACCTCTCCCAGCAGCTCGCCGTGCTGCGCCGGGCCGGCATGGTCACCTCCCACCGGGACGGCCCGCTCGTCGTCTACTCCCTCAGCACCCCCGACGTGGCGGACCTGCTGGCCGCGGGGCGGCGGATCCTCGGCGCGGTGCTCACCGACCGCGACGCCCTCCTCGACGAGCTGCGGGCCGACGGGCAGCCCAGGTGAGCGCCGCAACCGCCGAGCACGCCGCGGTCGAGCCACCCGCCGGCGGGTACGCGCCGCCACCGCCGCCCGGCGGGGCTTCGCGCAC
>JBARAE010000474.1:0-1811 GCA_049791715.1 Micromonospora sp. | reverse complement strand
CGCGACCGTGGCTCTGGTCGTCGTCGGGGTCGCTGCGACGCTGGCCGCGGCCGCGGCGAACGCGCTGGGCACCTTCGTGGTGGACTCGTCGGTCGCCCGGGGGCTACCGCCCGGCCTGGCCGGCCTCACCCTGACCTTGGGCAGCGCGGTCTGCGTGGCGGCCCGGGTCGGCGCGGGCTGGTTCGCCGACCGGCGGGCCGGCGGCCACGTCGCCCTCATCGCCGGCATGCTGGTGGTCGGCGCGCTGGGGCTGGGGCTGCTCGCCCTCACCGGGCCGGTGCCGCTGATCGCGGGCGTGGTGCTCGGCTTCGGGCTGGGCTGGGCGTGGCCCGGGCTGATGAACTTCGCGGTGGTGCGGCTGCACCCGCAGGCCCCGGCCGCGGCCACCTCGATCACCCAGACCGGGGTGTACGCGGGCGGCTGCCTCGGCCCGCTGGGCCTCGGCGCCCTGGCCGACCAACTCGGCTACCCGACCATGTGGACCACGGCCGGGGTGTCGATGCTCGTGGCCGCCGCCCTCATGCTCACCGGCAGCCGGCTCCTGACCCGTTCCACCTGACGCGGTTGATCATGGAGTTGGCGGCACCAAAAGAGATCGACACCACCGCCAACTCCATGATCAACCCCGCAAACTGGGGGGCGGGTCAGCTGGTGCGGTCGGCGATGTAGTCGCAGAGGGATTCGAGGGCGCGCCGTGCCGGGTTCCTCGGAAGCGGGGCGAGCTGCGCCCGGGCCTCCTCGGCGTAGCTGCGGACGGTCTCCCGGGCCCGCTTGAGCGCCGGGGACTCGCGGAGCAGGCCGAGCGCCTCGGCATGCAGCGCGTCGTCGACCAGCGGGCCGGTCGCCAGGATCTCCCGCAGCCGTACGGAGGCGGCGTCGGAGTCGTCCGAGGCGAGCGCGTAGAGCACCGGCAGGGTCGGCACGCCCTCGCGCAGGTCCGTGCCGGGCGTCTTGCCGGACTGCGTCGACTCGGACGCGATGTCGAGCAGGTCGTCGGAGAGCTGGAAGGCCACCCCGATGGTCTCGCCGTACCCGGCCAGGGCCTCGGTGTGCTCCGGAGACGCCCCGCCGAACATGCCGCCGAAGCGGGCCGAGGTGGCGATCAGGGAACCCGTTTTCTCGGCGATGACGTGAAGGTAGTGGGCGACCGGGTCCTCACCGGCCCGGGGGCCGACGGTCTCCGCGATCTGGCCGTGGACCAGCCGGGCGAAGGTGCGCGCCTGCAGGCGTACCGCCTCCGGGCCGAGCTCGGCGGAGAGGTCGGCGGCCCGGGCGAAGAGGTAGTCGCCGACCAGGATGGCGACCGAGTTGGTCCAGCGCGAGTTGGCGCTCGGGGCGCCCCGGCGGACGGCCGCCTCGTCCATCACGTCGTCGTGGTAGAGCGTCGCCAGGTGGGTGAGCTCCATCACCACGGCGGCGGATACGACCCGGGGGTCCTCCGGCTCGCCGAACTGGGCGCCGAGGGCGACGAGCAGCGGCCGGAACCGCTTGCCGCCCGCCTCCACCAGGTGCCGCGCGGCCTCGGTGACGAACGGGTCGGCGCTGGCCACGCTCGCCCGCAGCTCCCCCTCGACGGCCTCCAGCAGGCCCAGCACGGACGCCTCGACGCGGGGATCGGCAAGGTAGAGGCCGAGCGCGCGGAACTGACCAGTGCCCTCCGGACCCCGACGACCGCCGGAGCCGGTGGCACCTGAACGCTCGCCAGCCGGAATCACCACGCCATCAACCATGCCACACCCGTTCGACCTGCCCGGCGAGGGGGATACGGACCGGGGGCCGGTACGCCACGGCGTACAGGCCCCCGGTGGGAG
>JBARAE010000473.1:0-4027 GCA_049791715.1 Micromonospora sp. | reverse complement strand
CGCCGCCGGGGGGGCCACCCGTCGATCACTTGTCGCCCATGCCGCCCGGGCCGTGCTGGCCGCCGTGGCCGCCGGGGCCGGGAAGGACGCCGGCCTCGGCCGCCTTGGTGATCGCGTCGGCCTGCTCCTGGGTGAGCTTGCCGTCCTTGACCGCCTGGTCCAGCCGTTCCTTGAGGGCCGCCTGCCGGTCCTCCGTCGACGGGCGCTCCGGCCGGTCGGCCTGGTGCTGCTCCCGGATCTTCTCCAGGGCGGCGGTCACCTTGTCGGTGGAGACGCCCAGCTCCTTGGCCAGGTCCTCGGCGAACTGGGCCTGCCGATCGGCCCGCTGCTGCTGCCGGTCGGTGCCCTGGTCGGTGTTGCTGCTGCTGGCGCTCGGCGTCGGCGTCGCGTTGTTGTCGGCGAACGCCACCGTGGGGGCGGCGATCCCCACGCCGAGCACACCGGCGGCGGCCAGGCCGGCCAGCAGGTGCTTCTTCGAGATCGTGCGGGACATCAGTCCTCCAGTTGATCGGTGGTGCGATGACATCACCGACAGTGACGGCCGTGCCTGGAGGAACCCCGTCAGGACCCTATGAACGCGCTGACAATTCGCCCCTCAGGCCGGGCGGACGGCGGGGGAGACCGTCAGGGTGCCGGCGGTGGCGTCGAGGGTGGCGGGGGTGCCTACCGGGACCGTCAGCTGGCCCACGCCGTGGCCGATGGGGAGGCCGCCGAGGACCGGGACGCCCAGGTCGCCGAGGCGGTCGCGGAGCACGTCCACGACGGTGGTGTCCCAGCCGTCGGCGCACTCGGTGAACTGGCCGACCGCCACCCCGGCCACCCCGTCGAGGGCACCGCAGCGGCGCAGGTGGGTGAGCATCCGGTCGACCTTGTACGGCGGCTCCTGCACCTCCTCGATCAGCAGCACCGCCCCGGTGAGGTCCGGCATGTCCGGCGTGCCGATGGACGCCGTGATCAGGCAGAGGTTCCCGCCGAGCAGCGGACCCTCCGCCCGGCCGGGTACGCGTACCGCGACGGTCTCCTCCTCGGCCACGGCGGTGACCGTGACCGGTTCGGTCGTCATCAGCGCGGCGTGCAGCGACTCCGCCGAGCGGGGCGGGGTGCGTTCGTCCAGCCAGGCCGCCCCGGGTCCGTGGACGCTGGCCAGCCGGGCACCGCGCCAGAGGGCGAACTGCAGGGCGGTGATGTCGGAGAACCCGGCTACCACCTTCGGGTCCCGGCGCACCGTGTCCATGTCGATCAGGTCCACCACCCGCTGCGCGCCGTAGCCGCCTCGGGTGCAGATCACCCCGCGTACCTCCGGGTCGCCGAAGGCGGTGTTCAGGTCGGCCGCCCGCAGTTCGTCCCCGCCGGCCAGGTAGCCCTGCCGGGCGTACGCGTTCGGCGCCAGCACCGGCCGCAGTCCCCAGCCGGTGAGCAGCTCGACGCCGCGGGCGACCCGTTCCGGCCGGGTCGGCCCGGACGGCGACACCAGCATCACCGTGTCGCCCGGGCGCAGGACGGGTGGCAGGACGGTCTCGATCACAGCGGCACAGCCTAGTGGGCCCCGAACCGGGCCGAGCCGTTCCGGGCGGCCGTCGGCGCACGGGATAGCCTCGACGTCGTGGCGACCGCGCTGGTGATCGAGAACGACCCGACCGACGACCTCCGCCGGCTGGGGGAGTGGCTGACCGAGGGAGGCCTCGAGCTGCGGGTGCTCCGCCCGCACGCCGGGGAGCAGCTCCCCGCCGACCTGGAGGGGTACGCGGCGCTGGTGGTGCTCGGCGGCGAGCAGCAGGCGTACCCACTGCCCGACGGCACCCCGGGCGCGCCCTGGTTCCCCGCCCTGGAAGGGCTGCTCCGCAAGGCGGTCCGGCACCGGCTGCCCACCCTCGGCGTCTGCCTCGGCGGGCAACTGCTCGCCACCGCGCACGCCGGCCTGGTCGAGCGGAGCCCGTCCGGCCCGGAGGTCGGGCCCGGCGTGGTCGGCAAGCGGGACGCCGCGGACAACGACCCGCTCTTCCGGTACGTGCCGCTGATCCCCGACGTGCTCCAGTGGCACTCCGACGAGATCATCGAGCTGCCCCGGGGCGCGACCCTGCTGGCCGCCTCCACCCGCTACCCGCACCAGGCGTTCCGCCTCGGTGACCGGGCCTGGGGGTTGCAGTTCCACATCGAGTGCGACAGCGCGATGATCGCCGACTGGGCCCGTGACTCGGAACTCCTCGCTGAGCTGGGCTACGACCCGGAGCTGGTGGTGGCCGCCTGCGACCGGGTGATGGCGGACGTCGAGGAGGTCTGGCAGCCGTTCGCCATCCGGTTCGCCGCCCTCGCCCTGGGCGAGCTCGACGAGGATTTCCCCCGCCGCAGCCTGCCGCTGCTCGGACAGTGAGATGACCCGACCGACCAGGGGACGCCTCGCCCGGTACGGCTTCGGCACCGCCGAGGGGAACGGCGACGCCCGGGCCGCCGACCTGCTCGGTCCGGACGGGCTCGGGGTGTGGTGCCCCGACGACCAGGAACCCACCGACGAGGCCGGCGCCGAGCTGCTGACCGCCCTGTCCCGCGCCGCCGACCCGGACCTGGCGCTGCGTCAACTGCACCGGCTCGTCGAGGCCGAACGTCGGGTCGCCGACAAGCCGGCGCTGCTGGACGCCCTGCACGCCGATCCTGGGCTGCGCCGACGCCTGGTGGCCGTGCTCGGCTCCTCCTCGGCGCTCGGCGACCACCTGGTGGCCAACCCGAGCCAGTGGTCGGTGCTGGCCACCGCCCCGGACGGGCTCGCGCCCACCGCCGACGGCCGGCTCGACCTGGCCACCGCCGGTCGGCTCACCGCGTCGACCCAGCCGGTCGCGGTGCTGCGGCAGGCGTACCGGCTGGCGTTGCTGCTGATCGCGGCGGCCGACCTGACCGGCGGGCGGGGTCTGGAACAGACCATGGCGGCGCTCTCCGCGCTCGCCGACGCCACCCTCGCCGCCGCGTACGAGATCGCCGTCGGGGAGCTGCCGGAGGGGACGCCGCGGCCCGGACTGGCCGTGGTGGCGATGGGCAAGTGCGGCGGCGACGAGCTGAACTACGTCTCGGACGTCGACGTCATCTTCGTCGCGGCCGACGACGCGGACCTGAACGCCGCCACCCTGGTCGCCACCCGGCTGATCCACATCTGCGGGCTGGTCGCCTGGCCGGTGGACGCCGCGCTGCGGCCCGAGGGCAGCCGGGGCCCGCTGGTGCGTACCCTCGCCAGCCACCTGGCGTACTACCGGCGCTGGGCCCGGACCTGGGAGTTTCAGGCGCTGCTCAAGGCCCGCCCGGCGGCCGGCGACCTGGGACTGGCCCGGGAGTGGATCGACCAGCTCGCGCCGCTGGTCTGGTCGGCGGCCGAGCGGCCGGAGGCGGTCGAGGACGTCCGCTCGATGCGGCGCAGGATCATCGACAACATCCCGCCGAAGGAGCTGGAGCGGGAGATCAAGCGCGGTCCGGGCGGGCTGCGCGACATCGAGTTCGCCGTCCAGCTGCTGCAACTCGTGCACGGGCGGGTCGACGAGTCGCTGCGGGCGGCGGGGACCATCCCGGCGCTGCGCGCGCTCGTCGCCGGCGGCTACGTCGGCCGCGCCGACGGGGAGGCGCTGCTGCGCGGCTACCGGTTCCTGCGGGGCGTCGAGCACCGGCTCCAGCTTCAAGGCCTGCGCCGCACCCACACCGTGCCGACCGAACCGGCCGCGCTGCGCTGGCTGGCAGCCGCGCTCGACTACACCGCCACGCCGGGCCGCAGCGCCGTCGAGGGCTTCCGCGCCGACTGGGTGGCGCACGCCGCCGAGGTACGCCGGCTGCACGCCAAACTGCTCTACCGGCCGCTGCTGGAGTCGGTCGCTCGGGTACCGGCTGACGGGCTGCGGCTGACTCCCCAGGCGGCCCGGCACCGGCTGGAGATCCTCGGCTTCGCCGACCCGGCCGGGGCGCTGCGTCACCTTCAGGCGCTCACCGGCGGGGTGAGCCGCACCGCCGCGATCCAGCGCACCCTGCTACCGGTGCTGCTTGAGGAATTCGC
>JBARAE010000472.1:0-2796 GCA_049791715.1 Micromonospora sp. | reverse complement strand
CCGGCGGCCGGCGGCGCCGAGGCCCAGCCGCCGCCGGGCGGGGACGTCGCGCCCGGGAAGGTGGACGCCCCACCGGGGTACGGCCCGGCCGGGGGATGAACGGGCGGTGCCCCGTACGGTTCGGACGGCGGCTGCGGCCCGGGCGACGGCTGGTACCCGGGGTACGGGACGGGTGGCGGGGCGTACCCGACCGGGGCGACCTCCGGCGGCGCGCTCGGCCCCTCGTCGAACCCGGCACCCGGCGGCGCCCACGGGTTCGTCGCGCCGGACCCGGCGGCGTCCTGACCAGCGGGGGGCCGGGGCGGTTCGCCTCCCGACGGCGGGGCCGGTTCCGTCACGAGGTCCTCCTGTCGACGCGCCTCGCCCACCGCCGTGCGGCGGACACCGGTCAGGCTACCGTCGCGGGTCCCGCCCACGGGGCCGGGCGCGGCCGCCTCCCCCGGGCGGTCAGTCCACGTTCGGGGCGGTCAGTCCACGTTCGGGGCGTAGTCGTGGCCGAAGGGCCCGCCGGCGAGCCGCACCACGCCGATCACCACGGCGGTCACCACCGCGACGGCGACCAGCACGAGGCCGGTCCAGGCCAACCGCTCCCCCCGCCGCAGCCAGTCCCCGCCGGTCAGGAAACCACCGGAGGCGTACGCCTCCCGGCGGGCCTCCCGGGCCAACTGGAGGGCGATGGTCGACGGCACCACTCCGCCGATGAAGAGCCCGGTCAGCGCACCGATCAGCCCCAGGGCGAAGACGGCGCGTGCCTTCGTCGACCGGACCGGCTCAGGATCGAGTGGATGGCGCGGCCCGTGCTGGGCGACGGGCACCGGCCCGGGTGCGGTCGTCATGCCCCCCATCATGCCTCTTTGGGTCGGCCGGCGACTGCGGCGTGGCCGCGCGCTCCCCCACCGTGAACCCGCCACCCGTCGGCGCGAACCGCCCGGCCCGGAGCAGGAGGAGTGCGGCCAGCACCACCACGGCGGCCTCGGTGAGAAGTAGGGCCCGGTAGTCGAGGACCCCGATCAGGTACGCCCCGAGCCCGATCGAGGCGGTCTGCGGCACGGTGACGGCCACCTCGAAGCCGGCGTACACCCGGCCCTGGAGCCGTTCGGGGGCACTTCGCTGGAGGAGGGTGAGCAGGGCGATCGCCATGATCGTCAGCCCGGCTCCGGAGCTGACCCGGCCGGCGAGGACCACGCCGAGCGCCGGGCTGGCGGCCAGGGCCGTGCCGATGGCCCAGCACAGGAAGGCCACCGCGGCGACCCGGACCTCGCCGTACCGGCGGACGGCCCGGGCGCTGCACAGCCCGCCGAGGACAGCACCGGCTCCCTGCGCCGCCTGGAGCACCCCGAGAAACTCCGGAGGCCGCCCGAGGCCGCGCTCCACCACGGCGTACCCGGTCGACTCGCTGAACCCGAGCACCAGGGCGAGCACCACGGTCGCGAGCACCACCCGGCGCAGCAACGGGTGCCCGGCCAGGTGCCGGAAGCCGGCAGTCACCTCGCCCGACCAGTGCCGCAGGAAGCCGCCCGTCCGCGCCACTCCCTCCGGCACCACGTCGGGGACCCGCAGGGACAGCAGCAGCACCGCCGCGGCGACGAACGTCGCCATGTCGAGCGCCGCGACCGCCGCACCGCCGAGCAGCGCGTACAGGCCGGCCCCGGCGAGCGGCGCGAGCAGGCGCAGGCTCTCCCGGACGGTCCGCAGCAGCGCATTCGCGTCGGCCAGCAACTCCTCGGGCAGCAGGCTGACCAGCAGCGCCGACTGGGCCGGCTCGATGACCAGGTTGAGGCAGCCGTACAGGAACATCACCGCGTAGATGAGCCCCACCTGGCCGGGGCCGCGGACCGCCAGCAGCGGCAGCAGGATGACCGCGCCGGCGAGGTTCGCCACCACCAGCAGCCGGCGGCGCGGCAACCGGTCGGCGAGCATCCCGGCCAGCGGCGCCAGCAGCGCCGGGGCGGTGAAGAACAGGAAGGTCAGGCCGGCGGCCCCGTTGCTGCCGGTCAGCTCCTTGACCCAGATCCCGCAGGCCAGCCACATCGAGCTGTCCCCGATCAGGGAGAGGGTCTGCCCGGTGAGGTAGCGGCGGGCGCGCCGATCAGCCAGCAGCCGACGGGTCGACATCGGGCACCTCCGGCGACTCGACGGGGTAGCCGAAGAAGAGCAGTTCGACCGGGCGGGAGCCGGCCGGGCGGGCGGCCGGATCGGTCCGCCGCCGGTCCGCGCGAGCCGTGACGTCGTCGACCAGCTTCCGGTACGCGGCGACGAACTCGGTCAACTCCTCGGCCGTGAGGTGGAACAGGTGCTGCTGGCCGGTGGCGGCCGTGTACCACTCGCGGGGATAGGTGGGGGCGTCGTCGACGAAGCGGCGGAGCCGCTGGACGTACCGGTCGAGCAGCACCCGGTCGAGCGCCTGGGACGCCCGGGTCCAGTCCGGGTCCTCCGGCCGGGCGGGCGCCGACCAGCCTCGCCGGGTGAGCCGCCAGGGGCGGGACCGGCCGCGACCGCCGCCGGCCTCCTCGACGAAGCCGTAACGGGCGAGCTGGCGCAGGTGGAAGGAGCAGGTGGTCGGGCTCTCCCCGATCAGCTCGCCGGCCTGAGTGGCGGTCAGCGGGCCGCCGCCGAGGGCTTCCATCAGGGTCAGTCGTACGGGATGACTCAGCGCCCGCAGCTCGCGGGCATCGGTGAGGGTGCGTTGCTGCTCGCTCTCCATGGCTTCGAGAGTATTCTCTCGATAGCTTTCTTTCGAGAGCTTTTTCTTCACATGGCGCATCCCGAGACGCGACGAGGCCCCCGGCGGATGCC